>CBDUUA010000397.1:0-2953 GCA_965370135.1 uncultured Cellvibrionales bacterium | reverse complement strand
GCATTGCCGGGGTTTAGTGAGCACGGCGAATTATTGCGTTGGTTGATGCGAGAAAATCTGCCTGGCTTTTTCCCCTATACCGCCGGCGTATTTCCCCTCAAACGCGAGGGAGAAGATCCCGCTCGCATGTTTGCGGGAGAGGGTGACGCCATGCGCACCAATCGCCGCTTTAAAAAGCTGTCAGAGCACTCCGAGGCCAAGCGCCTGTCAACGGCGTTTGATGCTGTCACCCTGTACGGCGCCGACCCGGATCCGAGGCCGGATATTTACGGCAAGATCGGCACCTCCGGGGTTTCTATCGCCACCCTGGATGATATGAAAGCGCTCTACGACGGCTTCGATCTCTGTGATCCGAAAACCTCGGTGTCCATGACCATCAACGGGCCGGCACCCGCTATCCTGGCGATGTTTCTCAATACGGCTATCGATCAACAGCTGGACAAGTTTCGCGTAGCCAATGGGCGCGAGCCGACTGCGGAGGAGGCCGTCAGTATCAGTAGCGCTGCCCTGAGCAGTGTGCGGGGTACGGTGCAGGCGGATATCCTCAAGGAAGACCAGGGCCAGAACACCTGCCTGTTCTCCACTGAATTCAGCTTGCGCATGATGGGTGATATCCAGCAGTATTTTATCGACAAGGGGATCAGGAATTTCTACTCGGTGTCGATCTCCGGCTACCATATCGCCGAAGCCGGAGCCAACCCCATCTCGCAGCTGGCCTTTACCCTGTCTAACGGTTTTACTTTTGTTGAGGCTTATCTGGCGCGGGGCATGGACATCGATGACTTTGCCTCCAGTCTTTCGTTTTTCTTTTCCAACGGTATGGATCCGGAGTATACCGTTATGGGACGGGTGGCTCGCCGCATTTGGGCGGTGGCCATGCGGGATCGCTATGGGGCTAACGATCGCAGTCAGCGTTTGAAGTATCACATCCAGACCTCCGGTCGCTCCCTGCACGCGCAGGAGATGGATTTCAACGATATTCGAACCACGCTGCAAGCGCTGCTCGCCATCAACGACAACTGCAATAGCCTGCATACCAACGCCTACGACGAGGCCATTACCACGCCGACCGAGAGCTCGGTGCGTCGGGCGCTGGCGATCCAGCATATTATCAATCGGGAATTCGGCATGGCGAAAAATGAAAATCCCATGCAGGGATCATTTTTCGTGGAGGAGTTGACCGACCTGGTGGAGGCAGCGGTGCTGCAGGAATTTGACCGTCTGTCCGAGCGAGGCGGTGTGCTGGGGGCGATGGAGACCGGCTATCAACGCGGCAAAATCCAGCAGGAATCGATGCTCTACGAACACAAGAAGCACGATGGCTCGCTGCCTATTATCGGCGTCAATACCTTCCTCGGCAAAGGTGAGGAGGCCGGCCAGGAGATTGAATTGGCCCGCGCGACCGAGGCAGAAAAACGTGGCCAGATCGAGCGGCTGCACGCTTTTCATGGCGTGCACAAGGATCAATCCGGAGCGGCACTTGACGCGCTAATGCAAGCGGTTACCCAGGGCGGCAACGGTTTTGCCGCACTAATGGACGCGGTGCGCGAATGCTCGCTGGGTCAGATCACCGAAGCCTTTTTTGAAGTCGGCGGCCAGTATCGGCGTAGTATGTAGCGTGTTTGAAGCGGTGGCGGTCGATGGTGTAAGTCATGCTGCCCGCGCCCATGTTTTTGCTGAGAGTGAGTAAGTCCTGCTCTACGTTTTCGAGGCGGCCCCGGTGTTGGCCACCGGACTGGGTGGTGACCAGCAGCTGCTGATACAGGGCTTGCTGCAGATCAGGCCAGGCTAATGCCGCGGGAATGTCTGGCGCGCTTATCGGCTCGTCGGCGCCAGCCGGGGAGGGCTCCGGGGTGGCCTGGCTTGCCGCGAGCTGCACCTTTTTGGTTTTGCCTGGGGGTCGATTGTTGACGCTGAAGGCGATGCCCAGCAGCTCCGGGTAGTCCTCGGCCTGGTAAAATCCCAGGTCGTCGATGGCAAAGTCGGGTTGGGGTTGAATCTTCAAACGCATGCGAGCGCTGCGGTGGAGGCCCTCTTCGTAGCTTTGTAGCATCGCCGGATCAACCATGATCGAACGCTGTTTTAAATGATGCTTCAGGGCGCGCAGATGGTGGCGCTGGTACGACGCCACGGTCATACCCAACTGCTCGGCACAGAATTCAAGGCGGCGCGGGTTATAACCGCGGTCCCTGGTTCGAAGTACGATGCTGTCGACATCCAGGCGCTCAAGCCGCTGCAAGGCCCGGGATAGGCTGCTGGGGGCATCATCGAAGTGGATGCTCATGGCATGGTCGGCAACGCCGCGGATCTTGGCAGACAACGTAAAGGCGTAGGATGGGCCAAATTGCTGCGGCCCCGACCACAACTCGATGTCTGTTATGCGGGCGCCGTAGCCCATGGCGGTCATATCCTCATCCCCTATTTCATCGCGATTGCCGCAGCCGACTGCGTCGAGGGAGGTCAGGGTCTTCAGGTAGGGATGGTTAAAAGGCCGAGCCAACAACTTGAATTGGTCGGCGCGAAGCGGGCTCTGCAGCCCGCGAATTTTGAGGCGCGGGTGCTTGACCAAAAATAGCGAGGGATTTTTCTGTAAGGCGTAGAGATCGAAGATCGTGGCCGCGCTGATGGTGATGGCCTCGGCATGCAGTCGTCTGCCCTCTAGCAGAATAGTGACGTCGGCGAGGCCCAGTGTGCCCGGATAGACCGAGGATATGATGGAGCCATAACTGATCCGGGCGAAGGGCGCGATCGCTTTAATGGCCTGGTCGACGGTGTTATTGGTCTGGTACCAGACATAGGCAAAAGCCCCGCTAAAACACAGTAGCAATGCGGCGGTGAGAGTGGCGAGAGTGGTGAGCAGCTTCACCTGGGAGCCCCCTGACTTTATTATTTCTGAACGGTTTCATTGCTAACTCTAGACGGCCCTGTTGCGCCGTCAATTGAAAAGCGACGA
>CBDUUA010000396.1:0-2955 GCA_965370135.1 uncultured Cellvibrionales bacterium | reverse complement strand
AGTAGTAGTCGACACCCGGCAGCAGCGGCACCGCTGTGCGGGTATCGGGTCGGGAATGGTCGGGATGGTGACCCTGCCAGTCCTCATCGAGCAGATAGCCATGGCGCAAGTCCTTGATTCCCGCGCTGCGCCGCCTGCCAAATGCCAGTGGTTCTATGTAGGGGATTTTTTCCATTGCCACATTGAGGGCATGCCCGGCCTTTGCCACCGATGATCCGTGGTGCGGCGTGCCCAGGCACACCACACGCTGTAGCCGCGTCAACCACGTACTGTCAGACTTGTCGGCATACCAACAGGCACTGCGGATAAGCAGCCCACCCATACTGTGGCCGATCAGTGACAGTGACTGGACCGGCACTGGCCATGCTTCACACAACTGCTCCAGCAGTTCCGCGAACTCCTTGCCGTTGGTGGAGATATGACGACCGCTGTTGTAGCGTAAATACAGTGATGTATAGCCCAACTCATCTTGCAATCGGCTGCCCATACAGGGCGACTCTTTGCGGCTCCAGCACAGTTCCGACATGCTCAGCCCGTGCAGCATGATTACCAGATGAGGGCTGGCCTGGGGTATGGCTGCTGACAGCGCCCCGGTGTTGAGTTCCAGTTGTTGGGCCGGTGTCGTCAGACACATGGAGAGGGCGAGAGCATTGCCCGTCGCCTCAAGATGGTCGCCAAAAGCGCCGTTGAGTGCAGCTACCGCCCGGATTTCGGCCTCAGAGCCCATGCTGTTATCTATTGCTGCTTGAGGCAGTAGCCCGAAAGACTGGTCTACCCCTTCGCGCAACAAGCCGTTGACGCCCCTGATTACCGAATAGACCCCTGAGGCAATCAAGCCGTGAGCGCGAGTCAACTCGGCAGGTTGAGGTGACCATGGTAGAGGGCGTCGGGCGATTGTTTCGTGCATCCTCTCCACAGCGTTGGTGATTCCCTCCACTGAGTCAAAAACGAGGCGGCTACCGCCTTGTAGTGTATCTTTTGAAGTTTTCATCAGGATTCCTCCGTTTTTGACGCTTGGGTTTCTGAACAGGAGCAAGAGCTGTCACTCGCAGACAGAGCGGCAAGGCATCCCCTGCATAACAGGACTGGCCGCGCCTGGATGGGCAAACCCACCGCAGCCCTTCTACCTGCCTTCGGCTGACGCCTCACCCTCGATGCCCGTGAAGCCAAAGGCAAAGTCCTTCGCTCCCCATGGCATATGCCAATGATTATTGGTATCAAACCGAATGATTTTTTGCATGTAAGCAAAATCAATACGCCATTGACCTCCTTCCTTGCGCAACAAATAAGGGTTACAGACCCCTGACTGCGCATCGTAAACAACAACGGCCTTCTGCGCTTCGATAAAGCTGCGCTCTCCGGTGCATGTCCTGTGGTCGCGAACCACATTGCGCATCTGTGCTTTGGTAACCACCCATTCCTTCAACATCTGCCTGGAGGCCTTGCTGTAGATATCCAGGTCGGGGCGGGAATTGCCTTGCTGCATGGCGTGGATATAGGCATTAACGGTATCTGCCGGCTTGCCCGTCGCAGAGACATCCGGCTGGTCGTGAACTTGTGGCGCTGCCTCGATGCCAATGCCGGCTTGCGCAATAGCACCGGCCCCTGTGCTCGGCTCCGCTTCCCCGGAAAGGTCAAACGCAGAGGATCGGTTTGCATCCTGCGCACGACTAATGATCATTTCTGTGGTCGCCAGTATCCCATCGACAAGCCGGTTTTTACGAAAAAACGGCACCATCTGATACCGTTCAATATAGGCAACGAAGGCATCCGTATAGACCCCCTCCAAATTCCGCCCCACCTCCATGCGCAGCTGGTTACTATTCGGGTTGATCACCAGTAGCAAACCACGACCAGAGCTGCTGTGGTTGCCAACTCGCAGAGTTTCAAACTGTTTCGCCGCGTAGATGTTCAGATCCTGTGCGCCCCTGGTCGTTATCACGCGGTAATCGATATCATAGTCGTCCAGCAGAATCTGGTGATAGTGAGTGAGATCCAGGGATTCTGCAGCATCGAATAATTGCGCCTGATCCTCCAGCAATGCCACCCCTGAGCCGGCATCCTCACCGGTAGTGAGAAAATGTGTAACCGCTACATAGGTGAATGCAAACACAATAACGGCAACTACCCAGCTGATTTTCATTCAATCGAATCTCGTTGCTGAAACGTTTCGGGATCTTTTTTAGCCTGGAAATAGACCTTGCGCTCAAACCCGGCAAGCTCTGCAACAAAGCGAGCAGGCACGCGGCGAATTGCGGCATTGAACTTGGCGGCAGCCTCGTTGTAGCGCATGCGCGCGACGTTGATTCTATTTTCCGAGCCTGCCAACTCCGCCTGCAGGGTTTCAATCTGCTCACTTGCGTGCAGAACCGGATAATTTTCTACCAGGGCCATTATGCGATGCATGGCCACAGCTATAGCTTCCTGCGCCCCCTGCAGCTTTTCCAGCCCGATTGCGTCCGACGGCGCACCTTCGATGTATTGTATTTCTTTGGTGGTAACAATCTGCGCCTCGTTGATCTCACCCACCGTACGGTGGAAGTTGGCGGTATCTGCCGCGTTGAAGTCGTCGGCGGACATTACTGCCGAGCGCTGACCTGCCACAGTTGCCAGTGTCTCTTTCTCGTAGCGCAGGTATTTTGCCACGGTGCGGGTCATATTGGGTATCAAGTCTGCACGACGCTGGTAATTACTTTCCACCTGGGCCCAGGTCTCGAAAGTCGCCTCTTCTTTTATCACCAGATTGTTATAGAGCCACATGATCCCGCTCAGCAACAATAGTAGCGAAATGAATACGAGTGATATGACTGAGCGTCTACTTACCAGTGAGTTTTTCATATTCACACTGTATCCTGTTGAGCCAAATTTACATTTGCGAAAGGTAAATTGATACAGAGCTCCATGACATCCGATCCGCAATGATCCGGATCTACCCTATAGTCTTGACTTCGGCAA
>CBDUUA010000395.1:0-2962 GCA_965370135.1 uncultured Cellvibrionales bacterium | reverse complement strand
TGCGGCAGGATCCAGACGTGGTCATGGTGGGTGAGATACGCGACCTGGAAACCGCTGAGATAGCGGTGCAGGCGAGTTTGACCGGTCACCTGGTATTGTCGACACTGCATACCAACTCGGCCGTTGGCGCCATCACTCGCCTGGAAGATATGGGCATTGAGCCCTTTTTATTGTCTTCCAGTCTGGTGGCGGTCATCGCCCAGCGCCTGGTGCGAACCCTCTGCCCGGACTGCAAACAGAGCTATCTGTCTGATGCCACCGAGAGCGAAATGCTCGGCTTGCAAGCGAATACGGCAATTGAACTGTTTCGGCCGGTTGGCTGCGATGCATGTAATGGGCAGGGCTATCGCGGTCGCATAGGGATTTACGAACTGGTGCAGGTCGATGACCAGATCCGCCGCATGATTCACAATCAGCGCCCGGAAGCCGAAATTCTGCAGCAGGTTCGTCGCGATACTTCAGGTATTCGCGAGGACGGTTTTCGGCGAGTCAAGGCGGGCGTAACGACTATCGAAGAAGTCATCCGAGTGACTCAGGAAGACTAGTGGACCACTAATGGCAGCATTTACTTATGCTGCGCTGGATCAGCGCGGCAAGTCCCTCAAAGGTTTGATCGAGGCGGAGAGCAAGCGCCAGGCGCGGCAGCAACTGCGGGAAAAGGGTTGGACGCCGCTGAATGTTGAAGATAACACGACCGGTGAGGCGCAATCCCCCGGGCGCAATTTCATCTCTTTGCGCAGCGGTATCAGCGTCGCGCAGTTGGCGGCATTTACCCGGCAGATGGCGATTGTGCTGCAGGCGGGCATTCCACTGGAGGAGGCACTGTCAGCGGTTGGTCGCCAAACATCCAAAGCCAGCCTGCGGGCCATTATATTGGGTGTGCGGGCCGGCGTACTCGAGGGCCGAAGCCTGGCGCAAAGCCTCAGTGCCTGGCCCAATGCCTTTTCGGATCTCTATTGCGCTACGGTGGGCGCCGGCGAGCAGGCCGGTCACCTGGATATCGTCATGGAACAGTTGGCGGATCACACCGAGCGCAGCCACGCCAATGTCCAGCGCACGCGGCTGGCGCTTATCTATCCGGTGCTATTGTTTGTGATGTCGATGGCCATCGTCGCGGTGTTGATGGTGTTTGTGGTGCCGGATATCGTCGAGGTCTATGTGTCACAGGGCCAGGCCCTGCCGCTACTGACCCGTTTGCTGATTGATGCCAGCGATTTTTTGCGAGCGTGGGGAGGCTATTTGCTCATTGCCTTGGTGCTGCTGGCCGGAATGATTCAGTATGCTCTGTTAAAACCGGGTTTGCGTCGTCAGTGGCATCGCAATGTGTTGCGACTACCGTTGTTGGGCTCGCTTATCAGGCGTTTTAACGCTGCGCGTTTTGCCGGCACTTTGAGTATACTCTCTCGCGGTGGCGTGCCTCTGGTAGAGGCCATCGCCATCGCCGGTGACGTGCTGGAAAATGTCTATATCCGCGATAAGGTGAGAGACATTGGCCAGCAAGTGGAAGAGGGGGGCAGTCTGCACTTCGGGCTGGAGCAAAGTGGCCAGTTTCCGCCGTTGATGATTCATATGATCGCCAGTGGCGAATCTGCGGGAGAACTCGACAGTATGCTGGCTCGTGTTGCAAAAAATCAGCAGCAGGAGCTGGACAACCTGGTGACGACCCTGGTGAGTCTATTTGAGCCGGCAACATTGCTTATCATGGGTGCAGTAGTGCTGGTGATTGTGGTGGCTATCTTGCAACCCATTTTAAGCCTTAATCAGTTGATCTAGTAAGGGTGATGAATATGAGGCAGTACCGCAGTAAACAAAGGGGTTTTACGCTCATCGAAATAATGGTGGTGGTGGTCATCATCGGCATTCTTATCGGGCTGGTGGCCCCGAATATCATAGGCAATGTGGACGAGGCCAGGGTGACCGCAGCCAAAGCTGATATCAGCACCCTGGTGGATGCCCTGGAAAGATATTACATGGATAACAGCACCTATCCGACCACCGACCAGGGGCTGGAGGCACTGGTTGAAAAGCCCACCGCCTCGCCGGAACCCAGAAATTGGCGAGCGCAGGGCTATATCAAACGCAAGAAAATGCTACAGGACCCCTGGAGCAATGAGTATCGCTATATCAGCCCCGGCGCCAGCGGTCCCTTCGATCTCTACAGTCTCGGCTCTGATGGCCAGGAAGGCGGCGAGGGCGTACAAGCAGATGTCGGGCAATGGGATTTATAAGCGCAGGCAACAAGGGCTTTACCCTGATCGAGTTGGTGCTGGTATTGGCGCTACTGGGGGTGATGTTATCGCTGGCTTCGGCGGTACTGCCGGATCGCAATGCGACGCGTCTGGCCAACGAAGCAGCGCGATTGGTGAAGGTGCTCGATACACTGCAGTTGGAAGCGATGCTCCAGCGCACCCAGGCCGGGCTGTTGCTGGAAGCGGATGGATACCGCACCGCGATGCTCAATATGAGTACTCTCGAGTGGCAGGATAGCGAGCTCAAAATATTGGCGCAGCATCAACTGCGAGCCAGTGGCCTGCAGTTGGAACTACTGCAGGCGCCCGCTGCGTCCGGTGGTGATGAAGGCTCGCCGGTGATCGTGTTCGATGCCGCCGGCGTCAGTGAGCCCTTTGAATTGCGTCTCGCAAATACTGTTATTGAAGGCCTCGCAGTCACACTCGCCAGCGATGGTCTGCATCGAGTAGAGCTGCAATGAAACTGGAATCCGCAGTGACCCTGGATTCCGCAGTTGAACGCTGTATTTCGAATCAAGGCTTTGAGATGGCTAACAATTTTCATTATTGTGTTTGCACCCATTGGGTGAATGGTAAACCGCTGCATGGTTTCTCGAAAAATCCCGGCATGCCAGGTCTTCGTTATCGCTCTTGGCAAGGGTGTAGGCCATTACCTACTAGCGACGCCTCGCCTGACAAGCTGGGATTTCCCGATAATTCCATGCCCAAAGCGG
>CBDUUA010000394.1:0-2971 GCA_965370135.1 uncultured Cellvibrionales bacterium | reverse complement strand
CGCAAATTCATAACAAACCGGGGTTGGCCGATGGCCTGGTGGAAGTCCAGACGTATTCAATTTATAGCCGGCAGTGCGGCAATGTTTCTGCTGTATTTCCTGATACTGCGGGCGATATTTTATTTTGGCTTCTCCGAGGTTGGAAAGTCCGTACATCCGGACTTTGATACGCTACTAAAAACCTTGTTCATTGGCTTCAAGTTTGATCTCCGCCTGGCGATTTTATTGACATTGCCACTGTTCGTGTTTGCTTATCTACCTCGTATTAACCTCACCACGTCCCAGATGGTGCGCAATGTGGCGCGGGTTTATCTGGCGCTCGCCATTCTGGCGGTGTTGGCTTTTTACATTCTCGACTTCGGTCACTATGCCTATTTAGGTATTCGAATCAACTCCACGGTGCTGCGGTTCATGGAGGATGCCAGTATTTCGGCAGTCATGGTGTGGCAGAGCTACCCGGTGCTCTGGATTGTTCTGGGTTGGGCAACGGCGTCGATGGTGTTCATGGCGCTGGCGACTGTACTGGAACGCCATACCATCCTGCGAGCGGGTGATCATATCAGTGGCAAGCAAGTGGCGCTTGGCAGCGTCATCGTTGTCATCGTAGTCGTCGGTGGTATTCTCGGTCGCTTCGTAAATTTTAATATTTTCAATCCAGTGCCTCTGCGCTGGAATCATGCCTTTTTTTCAGGCAATGCGGCAGTGGCGGCCCTGGGCGTCAATCCGGTGTTATTCTTTTTCGATACCTTTGAGCAGCGTGAAGATCCCTACGATCTTGAAGAGGTGAAAAAGTACTACAATACCGTTGCCGATTATCTGGGGGTGCAAAACCAGAACCCGCAAACCCTTAACTACGATCGCATCATTGTGCCACAGGCGCATCGTATCCCGTACCAGCGGCCAGCCAATGTTATTTTCATCATGCTTGAGTCCCTGGGGGCGAGCCGCCTGGGTGCCTATGGCAATCCCCTGAAGCCGACACCCTATCTGGATGCTATCGCAGAGGGCGGCTGGTTTTTTCGCAACTTCTACGTGCCGGTGTCGGGCACGGCTAAAACGGTATTTGCCAGTATTACCGGCTTGCCCGATGTGTCGTCAGTGCAAACAGCAACCCGCAACCCGATGATTGCCGAGCAGCGGGTAGTACTCAACTCGTTCAAAAAATACCGCAAGTTTTACTTTATCGGCGGCAGTGCGGGATGGGCCAATATGAGCGCTGTGATCAATCAGAGCGTCAAGGATATCAAGCTGTTTGAGGAGGATCACTGGGAGGAGCCGATCGTCGATGTTTGGGGTATCTCCGACCTCAGTCTGTTTCGCGAAGTTGACAAAATCCTATCCCGGTTGCCGGGGGATAAACCCTTCTTCGCCTATATCCAGACTGCCGGTAACCACCGCCCGTTCACGGTGCCCAAGGACAACGACGGCTTTGAGGTTAAAACGGAGTCGGAGGAGGCACTGCGTAAAAATGGTTTTCGCAGTGTTGAACAGTATAACGCTGTGCGCCTGCTCGATTTTAACATCGGCCGCTTTATGGATTTCGCCAGGAAGAGCGGCTATTTCGACAATACCATCTTTGTCTTGTTTGGCGATCACAACAACCGCATTACCTCAACGCCCTTTATGGCGCCATTCTATGAGGCGCTGGATTTAGATGGCCTGCATGTGCCCCATATGATATATGCGCCCAAATTATTGCAGCATCGAAAAATTGAAGACGCCACCAGCCTGGTCGATATGTTGCCAACCGTGGCGGGTGTTCTGGGTCTGAAATACCGTAACTCGACTATGGGGCGAGATGTTAATATCCCTGCTACAGAGGGGGAGCGAGTAGTGTTTACCCAGACTGCGGACAAACGTTTCCCGATTATCGGCGCCGTCACCAAGGATTACATGGTGCGCATGAATCACGACGGTAGTGATGCCAAAATGCATGACCTCAATTCCGCAGAACCGGCGGTCGATGTATCGGCACAGTTTCCCGATGAATTCCAGAAAATGCAGGATCTGGCCAGGGGCATTTACGTAACGACCAAGTTTCAGTTTTATCACAACACGGTTACCGAAGCCCGTCGTCGCGGCGAAAAATAGCGCCGATGAATCTCAGCGGCCTGGATCAGCTGGTATTGTTGCTTTATATGGCGGCTATACTCGGCCTCGGTTTCTATTTTTCCCGGCGCAATGTGTCTACCGAGGAATACTTTCTGGGTGGCAGGCGTTTTTCGGGCTGGGTTATCGGCCTCAGTCTGGTGGGCACATCAATTAGCTCCATCACTTTTATTGCCTATCCCGGCGATGCATACAAAACCTCCTGGCTGCGCTTCTTGCCCAATTTGCTGTTGCCGGTTGCCGTGCTGATTGCAGCATGGGTATTTTTACCGCGTTTCAGGCAGGGCAATGCCACCAGTGCCTATGAATTCCTGGAACACCGATACGGGCCCTCCATCAGGGTCTACGGCGCGTTCACGTTTATTCTGGCGCAGCTGGTTCGCATCAGTACCATTCTGTATTTGCTGGCGCTGTTGATTCAGGAGGTCATCGGCCTGGATCCAGTGACTGCGATCTGGGTGGCGGGGGTGTTCGTGGCAGTCTATACCGTCGTTGGCGGTTTTGATGCGGTCATCTGGACGGACGTAATACAGACCCTGGTATTGTTATTGGGTGGTCTGTTTTGTCTCTATATTATCGCCGACCTGGTGCCTGGCGGTTTAGCGACCATCTGGGATCGCGCTATTGCCGATGACAAACTATCATTTTCCGAATTGCGCGGCGGGGAGTTGGTTCCTGTCGGTTGGGGCTTTTCGCTATCGGAAAAAACAGCCACCATGATGTTGCTGCTGGGCCTTAGCACCTGGCTCACCGAATACAGCAGCAACCAGAACACAGTGCAACGTTTCTGCGCGGCCAGCAGCCTGCAGCAGGCGCGGCGGGGATTGCTGGTCTGTGCGCTCAGCAGTTTGCCGATATGGGC
>CBDUUA010000393.1:0-2975 GCA_965370135.1 uncultured Cellvibrionales bacterium | reverse complement strand
CCGGTAAAATACTCGGCGGTGAACCAGAGGTTATTGGTCAGGTTGTTGCGCTCCAGGGTCAGCAGTTTGGTAGACGATGTGGCGCCGTCCAGAGTGAAGTTGGCGCCTTGTTTGAGGACTTTCACAGACCAGCTGTCGTTCGGTGAATAGCCGATATAGCCGTCGGTTATTCGATTGTAGAGATCACCCAGTTCTTGATCCAGCGTGAAATCCCCTTCAAGCCGGGCCATCCAGTTGCCGGCAAATTTCGTTGTGAAACCAAAGCGGACGCGGCGCCACAGGATGTCGTTGAACTCGCCATCGTTGAACTCGCCCTTATCGTTGAACTCGCCCTGATCGGCGTCGAACCAGGCCGAATCGATCTGTATGCGCCCGCTCAGGGCGACGCGGTTGCGTTCGTTCTGGAACAGTATGGCGTGACTCCAAACCCGGTCGAATGCGGTTTTGGACGGGCGCTCATTGGATGGGCGTTGATCGTCGGTGGTCGGATGGGCATTGGCGCCCACGCAGATCACGATAGCCGTGAGCGCCACAAGCCGAACCACAAGGATTTTCAGCGTGTCGTGTAAGGGGGTGATGGGATGCCGGCATTGCCAGGCAGGGCCGCTAAATGCGGTCGCTAGTGTGTGTCTCATTGTCCAGTCCATTGTTAGTTATTGTTAGTGCTTGTCCAAAGATGCTAAACCATTAGAAATGCAGATACAATACTTCGGCACAGTCCGGTTTGACTGCGAGTTGGCTCACGATCAGTATTGAAAACACTATCGTCGATATGGACGCCGATTTATTTTACAAAAGGTAGAACTTTCTCTGTCGGCAGCGTACTAATTAGTACATCGTTATTGAATGACCCCATTCAGGTCTCGTTGACCACCCCTCCAGGGTAATGATGTAAATCGTTGAACTACTCCCCTTTGAAGCGGCTACCTGTTGGTAGCCGACTTTTTTCTTTGGTCGTTCCGTTTACCTGCGTTTCCTATTAAGCTGCTCACCCCAATGGAGCCGGAGCGGAGTCAAAGCATGGTTAGTTCAAATAAAGCATCGGGGGGCCTGCAAGGCTACGCCGTACTGGTAACCGGTGGTGGCACCGGTATCGGGTTGGCCTGCGCTGCCCAACTTGCCGCCGACGGTGCTGCGATCACCCTGAGTGGTCGCAGGGAACCGGTGCTGGCCGATGCCGCCGGTAAAATCGCGGCGTTAGCCGATCACGGCGGCAGTGTGCAGATTGTCACCGGGGATGTAACCCGGGAGGCCGATGTGCAGGCAATGGTTGCCAAAGCGCTGCAGCCCACCGGAAAGCTCAATGCTTGCATCGCCAATGCCGGTGGCGGCGGCGCCCTGGGACCCTACCAGAATATGGATCAGGAGGAATTCCTGCGGGTGCTCAATCTCAATGTGCTTGGCACCATGTTGTGTGTCAAATACACCCTGCCTCCTATGGTTGCAGCCGGCGGAGGTTCCTTTGTGGCAATGTCTTCCCTCGCGTCTCATCTTACGCATCCCTGGTTTGGCGCCTACTGTGTGGGCAAAGCCGGCATCGACGCCATGATGAGAAATTGCGCCGATGAAAACGGCCCCAGTGCCGTGCGCTTCAATGCCATTCGCCCCGGTTTTATTGCCACTGAAATTATGGCGGGCATACCCCGGGACAGTGATGTCTACCGCTCCTATATCGACAATACCCCCATGGGTGATGTGGGCCGGCCGGAGGACGTCGCGCATTTGGCGCGCTTTTTGATCGGCCCCGAGTCGCGCTGGATTACAGGCCAGGTGATCAACGTCGATGGCGGTCACAGCCTGCGCCGGGGCCCCGATTTCAGCTCTTTTGTCGACTAGCTTATGGCGCACGAGACGAATTCCGGCTCTAGCCTGATCAAGCGCATCGGCAGTGTGGTCCTGGTGGTATTGCTGTTGCTGCTCGCCTGGGGAGGTTATCTCGATATCTACTCCCATGATTACCTGGCGGCCTCAATAAAGAACACCGGCATCCTCTACGGCATCATCAGGGGGATTAACGCATTGGTTTCAGTACTGCAGTCCTCCGAACTCAGTGTCATGCTGGTATCGGTTAATATCGGTGAACTGCTGGACCCCCTCAACGACCTGATCGAGCGTTTTTCCCATGTGCTGGTAGTGGCGTTGGCGGCGCTGGTGTTACAGAAAATCATGCTGGGAATTGTATCTCACGATGTGTTTAACCTGGCGATGAGCGCCCTGACCCTGATGGTGTTGTATTCCAGTCTTATCCGGAAATTGCCGTTTCACAGTTATTACATGCGCGCCTTTATTCTTGCCTTGTTTCTGCGGTTCGCACTGGCTATGGCGGTATTTTGTGGCAGCCTTGTCGATAGCTGGTTCCTGGAGCAGGCGATGACCGAACAAGTCGAGTCGATGGTGCAATTGGAAAGTCAGCTTTCCAATACCCGCGATGTGTTGGCTGGTGAGGCGCGATCGGCAAGGCTGGAGGGAGAGCCGGCACAGCGCTTGCAACAGGCCGGCCGGAAAAAGCGGCAACTTGAAGTAGCCCGCGACCAAAACGGACAGGCTATAGCCAATGCCGAGGCTGATATTGATGCCATCAAGGCGCGGCTCCCCTGGCACCAGGCCCTGTTTTCACCCGCATGGCCGGATGAGTTGGTGGTCAAGGACCGGACGCTGGAACAGTTGGAATCCAGGCAGCGGCAACTTGAGGCCGAGTTGGAAGCCATCGATGACGAAATTGAAGCCATCAATGAGGTGCTGGAATGTTCAAATCTGCGGGCGCAGGGGCAATCCTGCAGCGTGTGGGATTGGTTCGAAAATATCAGGCCCTATGAAAAGTATAAAGAGACACTATCATCGATAGCGGACAGCATGGATTTCTATGCAGAAAATATCGTCGACCTCATAGTCGGCTTGTTATTGAAGTCGGTGATGTTACCGCTGCTGTTCTTGTACGGGATTTATCGTGGCGCCAGGCTGTTGTGGTCTCTCCC
>CBDUUA010000392.1:0-2981 GCA_965370135.1 uncultured Cellvibrionales bacterium | reverse complement strand
CAGCTGCAATCAGCGGCCGAAGAATTTGCCCGGCAATCCCGGCAAGCGAGTACCGTTCAGGAGGACACCCAGTCAGAAAAGATACGACTGGCGGCCGAGCTGCAACAACGCGAGCAGCAATTGCAGGATACGGGCCAGCAGTTGCTGTTGGCCAGGGCGGCCCTGCAAATGGAGCGCGCCAAAGTGGGCCAGGCGGTGGGCAAAACTTCCGGGCAGCAGGCAGAGATGGTTCGTCAGCAAGCGGAGCTGGCCGCTCTGAGCGCGCAGTTGCAACAACAGTATACGCTGGTAAAAACCCAAAAAAGTAAAATCAGGGAGTTGGAGTCACAGGCCCAGGTGTATACAGACGGTACAGATGCTTCAGGCGCTGCGGCTATCGAGGTAGACGATCGTATCGCTAGTCTGGGAGCGGCGCCGAGGATCGAAATTATCGAGCCCCCCGTGGTTTTAGTGCGCAGTATGCCGACGGTAAAACTACTCTCTCGAGGCGGCGAGCAGCAGCTTGTCGGCAAGATACTGGCGCCGGCCGGGATACTCTCCCTGAGTGTCAACGGCAAAGCCGTCACGCTGGACAACAATCAATTGTTTCATACCAATATACCCCTTGATATCGCCCCGAAGTCGGTGAATGTAGTCGTGGTGGACAAGCAGGGGAGGCGTGCGGCGGTTGCTTTTACTTATGTTGAAGAGTTGGCAGAGAGCCAGGCGAGACCACAGCAAACCATATCAAAACCACTCAGTAAAAAGGCCGCCAGAAAAAAGCGGGTCAAACTGGGTGACTACTACGCCCTGATTATCGGCAATAACGATTACCAGCAATTCTCCACGTTAGCCACCGCCGTGAATGACGCCAGGGAAACCGACAAGTTATTGCGACAGAAGTACAAGTTTAAAACCCGGCTGTTATTGAATGCCGACCGCTACTCTATTCTTTCGGCACTGAATGAGCTGCGGGAAACCCTGGGCGAGGATGACAATCTTCTTATTTACTATGCTGGTCACGGTATTCTCGATGACAGCAATGATCGTGGCTATTGGCTGCCAGTGGACGCCGACACCAATAATAACGCCAACTGGATATCCAATACTGCAGTCACTGATATTCTCAATGTCATCAAAGCCAAGCATATTCTGGTAGTGGCCGACTCTTGCTTTTCCGGGACTCTAACGCAAACACCGCTGGCGCGTGCGCAAGCGGATGTGCCCACCGCTGTGCGTACTGAATGGATTAAGGTGATGGCCGAAACCCGCGCCAGGATTACGCTCACCTCCGGTGGTCTGGAGCCGGTACTCGACGGTGGCGGTGGTGAGCATTCGCTGTTTGCCAAGGCGTTCCTGGCGACATTGCGCGACAACGATGAGATACTTGAAGGCTATTCCCTGTACTACCGGATATTAAATCGAATGGGTTCAAATGCGACACCAGCTATTGCAGCGCGACTCGGGCAAGTACCGCAATATGCGCCGATACACCTTGCGGGCCATGAATCAGGCGAGTTTTTCTTTAGTCCCATATAGCCCTATATAGCAGCCCTATTTAGCGCTTATTTAGCGCCATGCACTCACTCCCCGCTTGCGGATCCTGCCGGCATCGGGGTTGGTATTGCCATGCCTCTCTACTGTCTCCCTACTGTCTCTCTTGGGACAAGCCCGCGGAGGATAAAAAGAAATCTCTAACCATTTCGCTAACCATTTATAATATTGTTGCAAAGACCATAAAACCGTGGTCGGGAACGGCGGGGGAGCGGCTTGGAACAGAGCGAAAAACTTGGTAAGTACCAGATTGAATCCATCCTGGGTGAAGGGGGAATGGGGATTGTATACAAAGCCTATGATCCCCATCTGGCGAGGATCGTCGCTATTAAAACCATTCGCCGCGGCCTGCTGGAAGGGACATCCGGCCAGGATCTGCGCGAGCGTTTCAGCAGAGAAGCCCGCGCCGAGGGGCGACTGGTTCACCCCAATATTATTACTATCTATGAATTTCAGGAGGATGACCAGGGTACCCCCTTCTTCGTTATGGAGTATGTCGAAGGCAAGGATCTGAAGCAATACCTGTCGCGAGGAATTCGCTTTGACCTTGAAAAGACCCTGCACATTATTGAGCAGGTGCTCCGAGCGCTCGGCCACTCCCATGGGGAAGGTGTCATTCATCGGGATATCAAGCCGGCAAACATCATTCTACAGGAAAATGATACGGTCAAAATCGCCGATTTTGGTATCGCCAGGATGGAGGAGTCTGAGTTTACCCAGACCGGAATGGTCATGGGCACGCCGCAGTATATCTCTCCGGAGCAGCGTCTTGGCCGTCGCGTCGATGGGCGCTCAGATCTCTACTCCACAGGCGCTGTCATGTATGAGTTACTGACCGGCCAGAAAGCCAGCCCCGGCTTGAAGTCAAGTACGCTGTGGCAGCGCCTGACTGACGGCGGCAACAGGCTCGATACTCTCGATGCCAATGACGCGAAAATCCAACGCATCTTTCGGGTCGTCGTGGTCAAGGCCCTGGCGCAAGATCCCGATGACCGCTTTGCCAGCGCCGAGGAGTTTATTCAGGCAATCAACAATGCGAGACCTACGCCCGAGAGCAGTTCAGGCAGATATCATAAAGGCCTTTGGTTGGGATCAATCCTGGGGGCATTGGTTCTGGTGGCGGTCTACTTTCTGTCGACGCCCGCGGGAGAATCGACTTCGGCTTCGGTAGCGCCCCAGCAAACGGCCGTTAGTCAACAGGCCGCAATTGCGGCTCCTGTTTCCTTGACCGATGAGCAGGTACAAAAAGTACAGCAACACCTCAAGGTGGCCAGGATTCACCTGCTGGTGGGTAGACTGATATTTCCGGCGGGTAGCAACGCTGCCCACTCCTATAAGCTTGCGCTGGACATTGACCCGGGTAATACCGAGGCGCGAACCGGGCTGCAAGACGTTGAAAAGCAATTGATTGAACAGGTTGAGCAGCGCATTGCGAGTGGTGATGTAAC
>CBDUUA010000391.1:0-2984 GCA_965370135.1 uncultured Cellvibrionales bacterium | reverse complement strand
TCGACACATCCCTCAGTAGACGTTCCAGTTCAATACGTTCATCGCTGTCAAATTCATAGACGCCATTGAGATTAATTCGCCGCCAGGCTACTGGAGATACCCGGCATATTATCTCTTTGGCCTGCGGATCTCCCATTTTCTCAACTCAGCTTTTTTACCAGCGTGCTTTGCGTTACTTTCTTTCTGGCTAATGAGCAAATGATTCGCTGTATCTGATCCCACTGTTCAATAATAAGCTGATAATTGATCCCCTTCTTCAGTTTGATAAACGGCTCACCGCTCGCAGATCTCAATATCGATATTGAACACCCGCTTGAGTCGGTCCATCCAGGTCATTGACGCGTGGCGTTCGGCCGGCGTCTTGTCCAGCCAGTTTTCCCCAATGGGCTGACGCCGCTTGCGCCCCCTGCCCCGTTTCGCCCGCGTTACCCGCACACGAAACTTGCTGTTCGGCTGGGCGGCATTCCGACAAAAACCCCGTGAAAGCGCGTCAGATTCACACTCGGCTTGGGCACCAGGGCGGCTAAAATCACGCTCAAAGACGGTGTGGTGCAGCAGAGCAATTTCCACGACTACCCGGTGCTGCGTATGGTTGACGCCCCGGAGATAGAAGTGCTCATCGTGGACACTGACAATCCTCCCACTGGTGTCGGTGAACCGGGCCTGCCGCCGGTAGCAGCGGCAATTGGCAACGCGGTGTTTGCTGCCAGCGGCCAACGCCTAAGGCAATTACCCTTGAGACTCGGCTGACATCCTCACCTTGTATTGCGTCGGGGTCACATCGTAGACCCGGCGAAAACTATTTGTCATATGGCTCTGGCTGCTCAAACCACAGGCAGCGGCGATATCGACCAGGGCCATATCGCTATTGATCAACAATTCCCTGGCGCGCTCCAATCGCAGATGCAGCAGGTATTGGTGGGGTGTGGTACCGGTTACCTCCAGGAACACACGACGAAAATGTGAGGCGTGCAGGCCAATATGGGCAGCGATTTCATCTGCGTGCAGGGGGCGGGTGAAATTGTCGTTGATAAAGGCGATAGCGCGCTGGACATAGTTGACCTGGGTGTTTTGCGAGCTCAGCAGATGTTGTTTTTCCGGCAGCGCCAACTGTCGGCATAGCTGCGCCAACAGGGCGGCGGCCAGAGCCTGTACATAGCTATTGTCAAAACCCTCCTCGGCGGCCATTGTGATCACCAATTGACGCGTTAGCGCGCCGATCACCGCATCGACAAATGCCACCGGCTGGACGCGGTCGCAGAGAGCCTGGCGCAAGCGCTCCAGCGCCTCGCTTTCGAAATAGATTAGCGCCAGGTCCAGCGCGCCGCGTATCTGCCAGGTGGAAGGTTCTATGCCGGGGATGATGGTGGTGACGCTGGGAAAGGAAATGGTCTGGTGGTTGCTATTGCGTTGGGATATTTTCTTGCCGCCCAATTGTACGATAAGTACCGGAGATGGAATCTCGGGCAACTGCTGGTCGCGCAGGTGGCACAGGTAGCGCTCGATATGAAAACTCACCGCGCCCGCGGCGGTTTTGCCAAATAGAGGCTCGGATTTCATGACGGTTCGCGCTATCGCCATAGTGGTGCTGAGCTCCTCGGTTTTCGGTGCAGGCATCCCTCTATTCTCGCTGAGCAGCTGTAATTGGCTTAAATAGCATAAGTCCAATAGTCGTATTATGCAATATATGCGCGTTAATTATAAAATACTGCGCGCCACAAGTTCGATAGGCTAGTCACACCTCGGTTACAACCGATCCGCCCGCTGCTGCGGCAGCACTGGAGCTTTTTGGAGAGCCTGCCTGTTATGAGTATTTATGATTCGCCTGTGACACTTAAGCCTGTTTGTTTTGCATATCTGTGCTTGTTAGTCATCGCCCTGTGGGTGCCGAATGCGACGGCCTATGAAAAGGGCGATATCGTGGTTCGGGCCGGCGTTGCAGTCATTGATGCGCGTGGTGATGTCGGCTCGGCAACCCTATCCGGTAGTGATCTCGGTGAATTTGGCGTGGAGCGCGTGGCCCTGCCGATGGTCAATGCCAGTTATTTCTTCAGTGATCATTTTGCTGTTGAATTGCTACTCGGCAAGCCGCCAACTTTCGAAATCTATGGCACCAGTGGCCTCATTGAGGATATTCCAATTGGCAAAGTTCAGTTCCTCCCGCTGGTTGTGGTCGCTGATTATTATCCTATGAATTCCCAATCCCGGTGGCAGCCCCATGTCGGTGTCGGCCTGAATTATGTGATACCGGGTGACTCGTCGGTCGATCCCGAGTTGGTGTCGCGATTCGGCGCCGACAGTGCTGAAATTACCCATATTGGCAATTCACTCGGCCTGGCGTTGTCGCTGGGGCTCGACTATATGCTAACGGAAAGGTTATTGCTCGCCGCCGATGCTTATTATCTGGATGTGAAAGTTGAGGCGCAGATCGAAGTGTTGATCAATGATCAAGTTTACGCTGCACAATTGTCTGGCCGCTCTGGTAGAGCGCCGATAATCTATTCGCTAACACTGGGTTACAGGTTCTGATTGTGTTTCGCATTCCTAAGACACTCGCTCTTCAACCTAGATTCCGCAGTCGGGCGCTCAATTTGTAAACATTCGGCCTGCCCCTTCCCCCAAGAATCAATCAGTTAGCCTATCTCTAAAGGCGGTATCCAGGGGGTAGACCCATAAGTCCTTGATTGGCACGCTCTGTTTACCGGCTGGACCCAGCTTGCCACGCCCCTTGGTTTGCCCGAGATATCGCCAGTTGGCCGCTTTATAGCAGGTTCCTTCGAAGCGTGGTTTCTCGACAAAGGTCTCCATCAATACCGGTCGATAAGCGTATACCGCCTCCCAGTCACCAGGCAGGCGTTTGGCGGCCATGGCCAGTATCATCGACGCGAGATTTTTTGATTGTACCCAGGGCAGAATCAGGAATCGTGCATTGCCTGCATGGATGCAGGTAAGGGGCGTGAGCAGGACGCGGAAGCTTTGCCTGC
>CBDUUA010000390.1:0-2988 GCA_965370135.1 uncultured Cellvibrionales bacterium | reverse complement strand
TGCGGCAACACCCCGCTTTGGAGCAGTGCGTAGACCAGCATGCCGATGGCTATTGTTGACCAGCCGGCGCAGAACACTAGCAGTTGGAATCGATAGCGTATCGCGACCGAGGCGGCCAGTATTACGCTAAGCCATGTCGTGGCCGCAGCGCTAAAAAATGCAGTGCCGGTGATGACTGCAGGCGCGATGCCGGCGGCCAATACCAGCAGGCAGTTCCATACCACCAGGCCGGTCAGTAAACGGGCCATCATCGGCGCCAGGCGGTAAGGGGAAAGGAATGCCAGGCAATACGCTGCGCCTGATGCCGCCGTCAGGCTGATTAGTAGCGGTGAAATTCGAGCACTGACCCATTGATTGCCGGCCCGGAGCATTTGATCGCCATTAATGCTATGGGTCACGGTCAGGAGAGCAAGGCAGATGACGTAGCAAATAAAGACCAGATAGTGTCGTTTGCGATAGCGAAACCACAAATACGCGGTGTAGCAAAGAATAAACAGGGTCGCGCCCAGCACTAGTCCCGTTACCCATGAGCTCCAATGTTGAGCTTGCGGTAGGGCCGCTGTTGTCAGTAGATGCATGGGCAATGTCAGCGGCTGGGTTGTCACTATTATTTAAGATGGTTTCAGGTAGTTTCAGGTGTTTAAGGTAGTTAGCAACGGTCTAATCATCTATAAGGCTTTTTCAGCGCGGTAATGGTGATCCTTATCCCCGGCGAGACGGGGTGGCTGCCAGCTAAATATAGACGATTATTGCCCCCAGACTTCAATGGGTCGCAGAAAAAACATCGAACTGATTATTGCCTGTTATTATTAGATGGTTATCAAATAGTTATTGAATAGTTTTTAACGGTTTTCCAATGCCCATGTTCAATGGCCCCATCGATACAAATAGCGCTAACTCTGCCAGTTCGGCGTCATCCGGGGCTGGCTGTTGTCGTCCTGCCTGTCGTGAGTTGTTGCGCGGCACTGAGCGCGACCAGCGCGCACTTTGGCATTTCCAGTATTTTGAGCTGCAAATTGTCCGTAGCCAGGGACTCAAGCCCCTGCTGCATCTGCTGTTGCAACAATCCCTCGATTATTTCGAGCTGGATCAAATCAGTCTGCTATTGCTCGACCCGAATGACACCCTGCGGGGAATTGCCGTCGAGAGTATTGGCGAGATACCGGAAAAGCTTGAACTTACGACCGATGCCGGCCAGTTACATGCCCTGTTCCCCGGTGGCGTCAAAGTGCGCGAGCAGTCAGCTAGCCTCGACCCCGCCGCGCTGGACGCGGGAAATGTCCCTGGAATTGCGATTTTATTGCCGCTGGTGTGGCAGGGGCAGCTCATGGGCAGCCTGCAATTGTCCGCTACCGAGGGTTCGCGCCTACAGCAATACCAGTCCAATGATCGGCTCACGCATTTTGCCGCAGTAGTTGCTGTCTGCATCGAAAATTGCATTAACCGAGAGCGTTTGCGCATGCACAGCCTGATTGATGCGCTGACCGGGGTGAGAAACCGGCGGGGTTTTGAGGAATTCTTGCAAAGTGAAGTGGCCCGGGCAGTGCGTACCCGCCTGCCTGTCGCTGCCATCTTCATCGATCTCGATCACTTCAAGCGGGTGAATGATCACTACGGTCACCTTTGCGGCGACCGCGTGTTACAAGAGGTCGCGGGCAATATCAGCGAGGTATTGCGCCCCACAGATCTGCTGTCCCGCTATGGTGGTGAAGAATTTGTCGCGTTGCTACCCAATTGTGACAACAGCCAGGCCGGGGGCATCGCCCGGCGTATCAATCTCTCGGTGGCGGCGCTGGATCTCTTTGACGACAAAGGCCAACTGTTCCATATTAGTTGCTCGGTGGGTTACAGCGCCTGGCTCGAGCCGGGTGAGCGCGACCTTGATACCGCGGTGATGGCGCAAAGCCTCATCGCCCAGGCCGATAAAGCGGTTTACCAGGCCAAGCGAGAGGGGCGTGACCGGGTGTGCTATGTTGCCCTCCAGGATTGTCCCAGACCGTGTGTTTAGCCCGGGAGTCGGGTTAGAATACGCCGGTGCACAGTTCGTCAGAACGCTGTACCTGGTCGGGCAAGCAATATCCTGTCTCACTACAATGGCGTAGCCGGCTGGCTTTCGCTCTCCCTCTCCCTCTCCTTCAAAGAAAGGTAGGCACTATGTGGTTTGGTAAGATTATTGGTTTCGCCCTCGGCACCCTGATGCTGGGGCCGGTGGGCGGCTTGCTGGGCCTGCTGGCCGGTCATTTTTTCGACAAGGGCCTGGTCGAATTGGACCGAAACCCGCCGCAGCAGCAGCGCGCAGAGGCGCAGCACGTTTTTTATGAAACCGTGTTCCGCCTGATGGGCCATCTCGCCAAGGTAGATGGCCATATAAGTGAAGAGGAAGTCGCTCAGTCCGAGGCTTTTATGGCCCAGATGGGGCTAAGCGATGAGCATCGTCGCGAGGCCATCGGCTTGTTCAAGCAGGGTGCCGCCGACGACTTCTCCGTTGACGACACCATGATTCATTTCCAGTCACGCTGCGGGCACTACCGCCAGTTGCAGCGGGTTCTGCTGGAGTATTTGTTTCACATTGCGTTTGCCGATGGTGAGCTCCACGAAGCGGAGCGGCAAAGCCTTGAAAAAATCGCGGGCTGGCTGGGCATTACCGGCCCACTGTTCGAGCAGTTATTGCGGATGTACCATGCCCAGTATGGTTTTGCCGCGGGGGCTGGCGCCGGGCGCGGCGGTGCCGATCAGTTGGCAGACGCCTACCAGGCTTTGGGTATTAGCGCTTCGGCCAGCGACCGTGAGGTAAAGAGCGCCTACCGCAAGCTGATGAGCCAGCACCACCCGGATAAACTGATCGCCCAGGGCGTGCCGGAGGATATGCTCAAAGTGGCAACGGAAAAGTCGCAGGAAATAAGTGCCGCCTATGATTTGATTGTCAAGATGCGCGCCGCAGCCTAGTACACCTTGAAGGGGTACTTATCAATGTCTGCTATCGTTCCC
>CBDUUA010000389.1:0-3003 GCA_965370135.1 uncultured Cellvibrionales bacterium | reverse complement strand
CGCGACCTCCCAAAACATTACCGGGTCGGGGATTATACCTACTGGGGCCAAAATTGGTATTACAATAATTTTCGGCGCCGACCGGGGCCGATATTGGTATTACAGAGGGGCCGATATTGGTATTACAGCGATGGTGCTGTGGGCGGGGTAGGACTCATCGAGTGTTTTTGAATCGTATCTGGTACCGGGCGCATAAGAGCACGATGATTGAAACCTTGCGATCAAGAAGTCATAAATTGGCGCTGATTCGAATGGCGCTTGCTTTGCTTAACCCGACAGATTCCTGTATTCAAAACAGCCAGGGCTGAATGTCCTCGAGGTTACTGACAATAATCTGCTGGGCGCTGGGCTTGCCCTGCAATACCCGGGTATCGATTTGTAGCAGCTGCATCATGTATTGCACTAGCGGGCCACGGGTGCGAATAGCGAGTACCCCCTTGCTCATGCCGTAGTCCTCGGCGATGATCTTCTTTTGCGCCTGGTCGAGCCTTGGGTCGGGTTCGATGCGTATGGTGACGCGGCTCTGCCAGTCGGCATCTTGTTCGATAGCATCGGGCGATTCGTCCATGATATCCGGCTCGCCTCGGAAGCGGCTCAGTACAAAGTCCCGGTAGTCGCGGTTTTTTTCGCAATAGGCGCGAACGTGCCAGCGCAAGCCGCTGAACACCAGGGTGTGGGGAGCGATGACACGGATTTCCTGACGTGGGTTTTTCAGCGATACATACTCGACCTCGACCCGTTTTTGCCGGCGTGCGGCGGTGACGATGGGGCGCAGGATTTCCGGGCGCAGTTTGCGCGGTGGCGCGTAGAGCACCGTGGTATTGGTTGCTTGTAAACCCAGGCTTTCGAAACGCAGTTCCAGGTCGCGGCGACGGTTGAGCAGGTGCAGGTATTCATCCGCAAGCCCCGCCGTCACAACCGCTTTGAAGGGGTCGGCGGGTTTGTAGCCCTTCAGCTGCCGGTCATAAACCAGATTGCCCGGCGCAATCTGCCGGTTGTACTCATTGATATCCCGTGACGCTTGCTGCCGCCCAATGCCGAAGGCGTGGCACAGGTGGCGGGTCGTCAGCCGGCCCTCCCACAGGGCGATGATCTCTATCAGGCGATAGCGCTGTAGTAAATCCCAGCGCTGGGTCCAGCCTGCCTTCATCTCTGTCTTTGTTTCGGATTTCATTTCTGCCTTTATTTCGATAATTACCAGCCTCGATTCACCTGCGTGATAAATGATCTATACATGTTGACCCATACAGGTCGCGATAGTATACATGTATTATATTAGGACTATTTATGGTCGCAGGCAACTATTCTGGAAGAGGCGTATAAAACGCTGAAATTGCCGGTTTTGTCAGGGCTTGATACTCTGTGCTGTATGGTTTTTAGAAGGGCTGGGGCAGAAAATACAGAGATCGATAGGCGCCAGAGGATATATTCCCGGTTCCACAGAGTTAACTGTTACATGCCTCGGCCCAAGCGGTAATGGAATCAAGTGATCAATATTTAAAGATAGTTGAATGGTCTGAAAATGATCAATGCTATATAGGTCACTGTCCTAATTTAATGCTGGGTGGCGTTCATGGTGACGATGAATCAAAAGTAATATAGGGGTAAAGTCTATTTATGATAAATGGAAGGAATCCCACCGGGTTCCGATGACCGGTGCAAAGTAGCAGGCCAAAGGAATCGTTGTTCACGGTCGCTATTGCGGCGACTGTCATCACCGCCCGGTGGGTATTGCCGTTATTTCTTTTCAGGTTTTTCCGATAGCTGTTCAGCCGCGTTGATTTTCTCAATAATGCCATCGGCCATTTCTGCAATGTTGTGATTGATATCTCGCACAAAATCGTAAATGGCACCTATGGCTGTATCTTGTATCTGCCTCACTTCCTGGCTGGGCTTTTCCCCAAATCCAAGGCTTTCCAATATTGAAATCGGCAGTTCGGCAATGGAACGATGTATTTCCTCTGCAGTGGTAGCGCCTTTATCAACGGCATCTTCGATCAATTTAGCCAGCTTTTGCTTGTCACTTTTCATGATGTTTCTCCCAATAGTTTTGCGTTAACATTACACTTGGTATCGATATGGCTCAAGTCATAAGTGTTCTCCATCCAACGTTTGATATGTTGATAAACCTGGGGCGCATAGGCCAACTTCAGGTGATTGATTCCCGGAATTGCGGCAGAGTATTTTTCTATGTTTGCCGATTCAGGTTGTTCCCTGTCAAAATCAGTGTGCCCGTGAGCACTGTGCAAGTGTACGAGTCCATCACCGACCACGCTGCTAAGGGGATGCGTGGCATCCTTTGTGAGGGTGCCGCCGATAAAGTGATGTCCGGCGTTTTCCAGCCAGGGGATGGGCGTGACTGCAGTGGTTTGATCGCCTTGCCAGTCTTCATCAATCAGGTGGGGATGGCGTAAATCTTTAATTGCCGCACCTCTTGATTCATAGAGCGATTCATAGACTTGTCCCACCTTGCGTGCAACTGGATGCTCACTTCCCGACATGTTGTGAAAGACACCCTGGGCCCAATCTTCCCAGGGCGTGCCAAGATGCGGTGAACCCAGGTAGAATAATTTGGCCACTTTTGACACCCAATCCGAGGATGAATCCTTACCGTAGTGGCAGGCGCTGCGGATCAGTAAACCGCCCAGGCTATGGCCGACCAATACAATTTGCTCGACCTCTACCGGGTATGCCTTGAGTAGATCCTCTATTAAGGCAGACAGGGATCGACCGTTTTTTGAGATGCGAAGCCCGCTGTTAAAACGCAAATAGAGCGGTGTGTAATCAAAATCTCTCAATAGTAAACTGCCATAGGAAAGGCGGGGTATCGGCATCTCCGTGTCTTTTGGATAAGCCCATAACTGCTCATGGGAAGACAAACCGTGGACGAAAATCGCAATTTTTGGACTGGGAGCCGGGAACAGGTTTTCCAGGTGGTCGTCGCACAACTGCAATCGGCGATTCTGGTGGTAGAAGCCCATTTGTATCGCCAGAGGGCTGTTG
>CBDUUA010000388.1:0-3005 GCA_965370135.1 uncultured Cellvibrionales bacterium | reverse complement strand
GTGGGAAAGCGAATCAATCTGCTGTCGGTGCACTTCGCCTACCCAGAGCCCACCCATTCCGCTGAATTTAAGCATCAGTTCTCCTGCCCTTGTAATTTTAATGCCGAAGAAACCAGGATTTGTTTCAGCGATAAATTCGCCAGCTTAAAGCCTGCCTGTACGCCAGGAGAACTGGTGACGTTCTTGAAAAATTCCCCCGCCGACTTGTTGACAATACCTGGGGATGACGACAGTTTGGTTTTTAAAATCAAGACCGCGTTGCTGCGCGGTATGGATGGAGACAATGCTTTTCCAGAAGCAAAGGTGGTCGCAGAGTCTCTGTTTATGAGTGAGTCAACGCTCAGGCGAAAATTAAAATCCGAAGCCACTAGTTATCAAAAGGTGAAGGACGCGGTTCGCTGTGACCTGGCCATTGAAAAGCTTTATAAACAAGAGATGCCCGTGGCGGCCGTTGCAGCCTTGCTGGGGTTTTCTGAATCGCGCTCGTTTTGTCGTGCGTTCAAACAGTGGACCGGCGTCACTCCCCATGACTATCGCTCATGAGCGATTAAGGACAAACGCTTTTCGTGCTGGGACAAGCGCAGCTCCGGCAAAGACACTACAGTGGCAGTTCTCTAGTGCATACAAATTTATAGTTGAATGGCACTTACTTAAGCTGTGTAGGGCCGAATTCATTCGGCCAGGGATCGAACCAACTCCAGCACTGGTCGAATGAATTCGACCCTACAGGTTGCGCGAAGACCGTGGTGTTGCGCTTAAGTAAGTGCCATTCATTTATAGTTCATACAAATCAACCGTTCATTTTTGTCAACAACAGGAGTAATTCGATGCGTTTTAGCGACAAGAAAGTTTTGGTGACCGGTGGAGCTTCCGGTATTGGCCTGGCGATTGCACAAAGTTTTATCGCCGAGGGTGCTACCGTCATTGTCACGGATATCAAAAGTGACGCCCTGGATGCATTGAATCTCGAGGGTGCGGGCACCCTGGTGACCCGACTCAGTGACGCCGGTGATGTTGCCGCCATTACTGAACTGGCGCAGTGGGTGGAGCAGGAGTACGGCGCCCTGGATGTGTTGGTCAATAATGCCGGCTTCGCGGTGATGCGAAACCCGGAGGAGGTCGAAGAAGCGGACTACCATGCCCAGATGAACGTAATGCTCACCGGGCCGGTGTTTTCGGTCAAGCACTTCGCGGGTCTACTGCGAAAGAGCGATAATGGCTCGGTGATCAATATCTCTTCAGGATCTGCCTTGCTGTCTGCAAACGGCTATTGTCCCTATGCCCTTGCGAAAGCCGCCATTGTAAAGTTTACCGAAGATTGCGTGATTCAAGTTCAGGGCATTCGACACAATGTGGTGCTGCCGGGCTTTATTGCTACGTCTATTCTGGATGAAGCCTATGGCGTGGAGGCGGCTGCCCAGGTAGCGGCTATGGTAACGAAGATCAAACCGGTAAACCGCATGGGGCAACCCCAGGATATCGCTGACAGCGTTTTATTCCTGGCTTCTGACGCAGCCAGTTATATCAACGGTTCGAATCTGCTGGTGGATGGTGGCTTGTCCCGACTCAATACTGCAATTTCTATTCTTTCAGGGCAGGTTGCGCTGGCCTAAAACCAGGCAATATCATCGGGACGGAGTTCTAAAGCTGCAGCCCGAGGGAATGTCGAAATTCTCTCGGGGACTTGCCGGTCCAGCGCTTGAATGCCCGAGTGAAATTACTGACGTCGGAAAACCCCAGTAGATAAGCCGCCTCGGTAATCGAGAGTGCGCTTTGTTCCATATAGCCCAGGGCCAGTGACTGCCTGGTGCTGTCCAGGATTTCCTGAAAACTCTGGTTTTTGCTCGCCAGCTTCATTTGCAAGCTGCGCGGGCTCATACAGAGTTTGTCCGCCACCTGCTGCTTGGTGATGGCGCCGGAGGCAAGCTCCTCGACAATAATCGTTCTCACCCTGTTGATGATATCCTGCCGCTCCAGGCGCTTCAGGTATTGCATAGTCGTGTTGTCGTGTAGTTGCGCCAACTCTTTGCTGGCACCCGGTAGCGGTGTATCGACGATATCCGGCGCGATGGCCATGACGATTTTCGGGCTGTTAAAGCTGAGATCACACTGGAAATAGTCGATATAGTTTTGCAGGTGACCCCCTGGGTGGGGGCGCATCAACTCTATTCGTATCGGCTTGAAGTCAGGGCGGTAAATAAAGCGGACGAAACGCACCATCAGTGCGCTAAAGGCATCCTGGGTCTCCCAGCAGATGTCTTCTCCGGTCACTACGGTGGCCAATAAAAATGCCTCCGGTGTTTCCTCAATGTGAAAATTCGCGCTCTGCGAGACAATGCGATAGTAGTTGCAAAGGCGCTGCGCGAAATCCCTGAGTGTTGTGCTTGACATCAACGCGTAGCCGATGGCGTGCAGGTTGCCGGGGTGCATTGTCTCCCCGACTGAGAGACCAAAGGTCGGATCATCGCTTGCAATAACCGACTCCCGAAATAAGCAGCTGACCTCACGGTTGCTCAGCCGCAACATCGGGTCTGTTGTGGTCGGTGGAGCAATACCACATTTTTTAAAGACAGGGGCGGGGTCGATACCGCGCTGCTGCAATGCGCTGGCTATTGCGAATGCGTAGGCAGCGATGGTGGTTGGCGCGCTGGAAACATCCTGCATGGCAAACTCTACTGTTTATGCTCAAACCAGGTTTTTGCTCCAGAGTTGGAGCCCTTACGGCCTGACTGCTTGAGTCTACTATTTTTGGGGTTATTTATGGGGTTATTTATGGGACGACTATTGGCGTGAATTTAAACCCATTGCGGGCGCTGTTGTCCAGTGCGCTGGATTTAGCGACCCCGCGAAAAATGTCATCCCGGCGGTCTACGGGGTCTGAAGTCCAACGGAGCGAAGCCGTACGCTAAGACCTGCTGGGAGAACTGCGTCAGGCTGGGCGGTTCATCCGACCAACCGTTCCTCATCAACAGGTAATGGATGAGGCACAAGCGTTGATCGACAGG
>CBDUUA010000387.1:0-3026 GCA_965370135.1 uncultured Cellvibrionales bacterium | reverse complement strand
TGCCGGGAGAAAATACTCGAAGCCCTGGAACAGGTTGTGAGCCTCAACGAAGACCGGGTCATTCGCCATTTTCTCACCCTGATGAGTGTCACATTGCGAACCAATTACTACCAGCTCACCGCTGGCGGCAGTGCCAAAAACTATATTTCCCTGAAGATTAACACCGCGGCTATCGACGAAGCGCCGCTGCCGCGGCCCGAGTTTGAGATTTTTGTCTACAGCCCACGCATGGAAGGCGTGCATTTGCGTGGCGGCAAGGTGGCCCGGGGGGGGCTGAGGTGGTCGGATCGCTATGAGGATTTTCGCACTGAAGTGCTGGGGCTGGTTAAAGCGCAGCAGGTAAAAAACGCGATCATCGTACCGGTGGGCGCCAAGGGCGGTTTTATCAGCAAAAAGCAGCCCGGGCTGAGCTCGCGGGAGGAGAAGCAGGAGGAGGGCATCCTGTGCTACAAAACCTTCATTCGTGGCTTGCTCGACATCACCGACAACCTGGTCGAGGGGGAAGTCCAGCCCCCGGTCAATGTTGTGCGCAAGGATGCTGACGATGTCTACCTGGTGGTGGCGGCGGATAAAGGTACCGCCACCTTCTCGGATATCGCCAATGAAGTTGCTGCGGAATACGATTTCTGGCTCGGTGATGCCTTCGCCTCGGGGGGTGAATACGGTTACGACCACAAAAAGATGGGGATCACTGCCCGCAGTGCCTGGATTTGTGTGCAGCGTCATTTCCGGGAGATGGGGATTGATATCCAGAATACAGATTTTACTGTAGTCGGCATTGGCGATATGTCCGGTGACGTCTTCGGTAACGGCATGCTGTTGTCCGAACATATTCAACTGGCGGCTGCATTCAACCACCTGCATATCTTTATCGACCCCAGTCCGGATGCCGCCAGCAGCTTCCTGGAGCGACAGCGCCTGTTTCAACTGCCGCGCTCAAGTTGGTCTGACTACGATAAAGAGCTGATATCGAAGGGCGGCGGTATATTCTCCCGCAGTGCCAAATCGATTGTTATTTCACCGGAAATGCGCGAGCGCTTTGCTATTGCTGAAACCAGGCTGGCGCCGGATCAGTTGGTGCGTGCGCTGCTCAAAGCGCCGGCCGATTTGCTTTGGAACGGCGGTATCGGCACCTATGTCAGAAGCAGCCTGGAATCCAACACCGATGTAGGCGATAAAGCCAATGATACGGTGCGCATCGAGGCCACTGAAATGGGTGCCAAAGTCGTCGGTGAGGGCGGCAATCTGGGTATTACCCAGTTGGCTAGAGTGGAATACGCGCTCGGTGGTGGCGCGGTGAATACCGACTTTATTGACAACGCCGGTGGGGTCAACTGCTCCGACCATGAGGTCAATATCAAGATATTGCTGGATGAACAGGTGCGCAATGGTGACCTCACCACCAAGCAGCGCAATGAATTGTTGGTGCAAATGACGGATGAAGTGTCCGAATTGGTGCTGGATGGCAGTGACAAACAGGCGCTGGCGCTCAGTGTTGCGCATTCCCGGGCCGCTAGCGGCATGGAAGAATTCATTCGTTTTATCCAGTCACTGACGGCCAGCGGCTATTTGAATCGAGAGCTGGAATTTATTCCCGATGACGAGGCGTTGCGGGGCCGGCGTGGTGATGACCAGGGTTTTACCCGCCCGGAACTGTCCGTATTGTCGGCCTATAGTAAGGCGCGGTTAAAAGAAACGCTGGTTGACAGCACGGTGCCGGAAGAACCGGTTATTGCCGCTTCAATCCAGGATGCTTTTCCGGTGCTGATCGAGCAGCGTTTTGGCGATGCTCTGCAACGCCATCGTCTGCACCGGGAAATTATCGCCATGCGTGTTGCCAACGATATGGTCAACAGCGGCGGTATCACCTTCGTCCATCGCATGCGTGAATCGACCGGGGCCAATGATGATGCCATAGCGCGGGGTTTTTTCTTCGCCAGCAAGGTGTTTCGGCTGGACGACGTTTTTGCCGCCATTGGCGATCTCAACTTTAAAGTAGACGCTGCGGTTCAGCACGAGCTGCTGGATCGAACCACCGCGCTGCTGCGGGGGGCGACCCGCTGGTTTTTGCGGGCCCAGCGCTTCGAGCAACCCCTGGCAGAGCAGATCGAGGCTTTTTCCAGCAGTGTCGGCGAGGTGTGGGATAATCTGTCTGACTTTCTTGAAGGTGACATGGAGGCCTTTTGGCAGGTTTCCTATGACGACTATATCAAAGCCGGTGTCGATGAAAAACTGGCAAGCTCTAGCGCCGGCGGGCCGATCCTCTATGCCAGCCTCAATGTCGTGGAGGCAGCCCATAAGGTCTCCGCTACCGTTCTCGATGCGGCACACCTGTACTTCCGCATCGGTGAGGTACTGGGTTTGACCGAGTTCAGCCGCAAGGTCTATGAAATGAAGGTTGAAAATCATTGGCAGGCGCTGGCGCGGGAGGGCTTGATCGATGACATCGCCACAGAGCAAAAACAAATCACCATAATGGTGTTGGGTTGCGGCGCCAGCGGCGATGGCGATATTGCCACGTGTTTGACGAACTGGTTAGAGACACGTCAAATGCTGGTCGAACGCTGGCAGACTGCTCTGGCCGAGCTGAAAACAGCACCGGTTGGAGAGTTTGCCATGTTCTCGGTGGTGCTGCGGGAACTCGCCAATCTGGCTCGCCCGGAGTCGCTATGACGGCCTGGTAAACGGCCTGGTAAGTAGTGCTTGCTGATCCGAAGGGCACTGACTTAAGTGATATCCTCTGTAGGGCGGAATTTATTCCGCCAATGCATTTTTCCATGGTGTTGATATGGCAGAATAACAAATCGACAGGGAAGTTGATTTGCACAGCTACGCTGCCCGCAGGGTGAGGCACAGGGACGTGCCAAATAAATTCTGACCTACAGAATTCGCTTAAGCTCCCCGAGTCGTCGGATCGGCGCATTGCCTACATGGATGTAGGTACTTGGGATTCGTCGGGAACGAAATCCCGTGCCTACATGGATGTAGGTACTTGGGATTCGTCGGGAACGAAATCCCGCCATGCG
>CBDUUA010000386.1:0-3027 GCA_965370135.1 uncultured Cellvibrionales bacterium | reverse complement strand
CCCAGGCATCGTCAATTGCCACCACTGCCCGCAGGGTATCCGCCATCTGGTTCATTAATTCATGGAGACCCATATTGCTGAAGGGGGTGCGACTGATTGGCCACAGTCCGCCTCGAAGGAGCCCAACACAGCCCGGAATTTAGCGCCCGGTAAAGGGAACAAACGTTACCGCCAGAACATCTCGCTGCCGCAATTCACCACTAGCGGTTTTCTCCAGAACGGCTAGCTGCTGGCCATAGCCCGCTTCACCCAGCGGCGCCACGATACGGCCGCCAGGGCGCAGCTGCTCAACAATCGCCGCCGGGATCTCCGGGCTGGCCGCAGTGATAATGACCTTATCGAAGGGCGCATACTGAGGCAAACCCTCGGCGCCGTTGCCCGCAACCACGGTGACATTGCTCACCGCGATAGCCTGCAAGCGATCTCTCGCAAGCCGGGCGAGCGGTTCGACAATTTCCACCGAATATACATGGGAGACCAGGCGCGCCAATATCGCCGCCTGGTAACCCGATCCCGTGCCAATTTCCAGAATCTTATCCCGAGCTTCAGGCTCAAGCAGTTCGGTCATCAATGCGACGATAAATGGCTGCGAGATCGTCTGCCTGCAACCGATGGGCAGGGCAGAATCGCCATAAGCCGATGGCTGCTGCGCGGCGGGTACAAACTGATCCCGGGGCGTAGCGGCAATGGCCTTGCGAATGGCGGGAGACAGCCTGCCCTTGCCGGTCGACGCAGCAGTGGCACGAAAGTGCTGGTCAATGACCTCCAACATGGATTGCTGTAGAGGCAATAGTGAATCTACCATGACGTGTACTGCCTGTTTGTTGATGTATTGAAACAAATGCGTCGAACCATTTTAACCGAAAATTTATTGCTATTACTTGATCGATATCGTGTTCTCCTGCTGATTTTTCGTCACCATTTCTGCTAAGCTCGGCACTACTCGGCAATATAAAGAGTACGGGCAGAGGCATTGATAGTCATGAAACGAGGCTCTGGTTTTTTTCTGTACCTGCTGTTGCTCAGCTACTGCTTTTCGACCACGCTGGCGGCTGCAAGCACCGATATCTGGCTACTGGACATTCATGGGCCCATCGGGCCGCCTACCGCCGATTTTGTGGTCGATCATATCGAGCGTGCTCAAGGCCAGGCTCAAGCACTGATATTGCGTATCGATACCCCCGGCGGCCTCGACCGGGCTATGCGGGATATCAACAAGGGCATTCTTGCCTCCACCATTCCCATCATCGGCTACGTCGCACCACAGGGCGCTCGTGCCGCCAGTGCCGGCACCTATATCCTGTATGCCTGTCACTTTGCCGCCATGGCTCCTGCCACCAACCTGGGGGCGGCCACCCCGGTATCAATCGCCACGCCGATGTCTTCCGGTAGAGACCATAAACAGAGCGATGATACGCCACCACCCGCTGACGCCATGCAGAAAAAAATGATCAACGATGCGGTCGCTTATATTCGCTCACTGGCAGAATTGCGCAAGCGCGATGCCGACTGGGCCGAGCACGCGGTGCGGGAGGCTGCCAGCCTGTCCGCGAATAAGGCTCTGGAAAATAATGTCATTGACGCCATCGCCACCGATGTCGACCAGTTGATCCAGATAGCCGGCGCCCAGCCCATCGCCCTCGAGGAGCGCCTGATTAGCATCGACGCCAGCAACTATCAGCTTGTGGTGATAGAAGCCGACTGGCGGCAGCGCCTGCTGGTCACTATCACCGACCCCAATGTCGCCTACATACTGATGTTGATCGGCATCTACGGCCTGATACTGGAGTTCTACAACCCCGGAGGCCTGGTACCCGGAGTTCTGGGCGCGATTTGTCTGCTGCTGGCGCTGTATGCCTTTCAGGTGTTACCGATAAGCTATGCCGCACTGGGTCTTATCGCCCTCGGCATTGGCTTGATGATTGCCGAGGCGATGATCCCCAGCTTCGGCATACTGGGTATGGGTGGCATCATCGCCCTCGCCGCCGGATCGGTGATGCTGCTGGATTCCGATCTGCCCGGCTACCAGATCGCCAGGCCACTGATTATTGGCGCGGTCGCTGTTTCCGCAGCACTGTGTATCGGTATTGTGGGCTTTGCCATCCGCGCCCGCAGCCGGCCAGTCGTCAGCGGCATAGACGCCATGATCGGCATGTCGGCAGAGGCACTGGAGGATTTCCAGCACAGCGGCAGGGTGCAAGTCGGCGGCGAAATTTGGCAGGCGAGATCCTCGGCACCGGTTGCGCGAGGAAGCCATCATCGAGTGTGCAGGATCGAGGGGCTTACCGTCATCCTGAACGAGGAGCATGAATCATGAGTTATTTCAGTTCAATTATCTTTCTGGTTTTGTTGGCATTATTGGTTTCGATGTTCCGCGTATTGCGTGAATACCAGCGCGGCGTGGTCTTTCTGCTGGGACGCTTTTACAAGGTCAAGGGGCCGGGGCTGATTATCATCGTTCCCGGCCTGCAACAAATGGTGCGGGTGGACCTGCGCACCATCACCATGGATATCCCTACCCAGGATGTGATTTCACGGGACAATGTGTCGGTCAAGGTAAATGCCGTCCTTTACTATCGGGTAATGGATCCGCAGAAGGCGATTATCAATGTAGAGGATTTCCATATGGCGACCAGCCAGCTTGCGCAAACCACATTGCGCTCGGTCCTCGGCCAGCATGAACTGGACCAGATGCTGGCTTCGCGGGAGCAGCTCAACGAAAGTATACAGGGCGTGCTGGATAAGCAAACGGATCAATGGGGCATCAAGGTCTCTAATGTCGAGATCAAGCACGTCGATCTCGATGAGAGTATGATCCGGGCAATCGCCAAGCAAGCGGAGGCCGAGCGCGAGCGACGCGCCAAGGTCATACATGCCAGGGGAGAGCTGGAGGCCTCGGAACATCTGCTGGAGGCAGCGATGACGCTGTCGCGACAGCCCCAGGCGCTGCAACTACGCTATTTGCAAACGCTAACCGAAATTGCCGGGGAGAAAAGTTCGACCATTGTGTTCCCGCTGCCGATAGAT
>CBDUUA010000385.1:0-3040 GCA_965370135.1 uncultured Cellvibrionales bacterium | reverse complement strand
CCGTATCCACCGGGCCCTGTTCCGACATCCCCCGGCGCGGCTCCGCCACCGTGAAACGCACTACCAGGGCTAACAGTAAACCCGGCACACCAACCATAAAAAAAGCAGCGCGCCAGCTCAGGGCTTCCTTGATATAGCCTCCGGCCATAAAGGCAATCATGGCGCCGATATAGACACCGGTGGAGTAGATCGCCAGCGCGGTGGCGCGGCGCTCCGGGGGGAAATAATCCGCCAGCAGGGAGTGAGCCGGTGGGCTGCCCGCCGCCTCACCGATGCCGACGCCAATCCGGGCCAGCGCCAACTGCAGAAAATTTTGCGCCAGGCCGGAAGCGGCGGTCATGGCACTCCACAGCGCCAGCCCCATTGCCATGATCGAGCGGCGAGAGGAGCGATCGGCGAGGCGGGCAATGGGAATGCCGGCAAAGGTGTAGAACACCACAAAGGTAAAACCGACCAACAGGCCCATGGCAGTGTCGGATACTTCCAAATCCGCCTTGATATCATCGAGCAAAATACCGAGGATCTGGCGATCGATAAAATTAAAGACATAGACCAAAAACAGCACCGCCAGCACATAATTGGCATAGCCGGGCGAGTACGGACCGGCGGCATTGTCGGGCCGGGCCGGTGCAGAATGGTGCTCGCTACTCATAATCCTGGGTTCCTCAGTAGGATGGATATCCATACCGATAATTGACGGCCGCAATGTACCACTCCAACCAAACCAGTGCTAACTCGAAGCATGCCCGACACCCAGGCAATATTCGACCACATTGTTTTAATCCAGGTTTATTGCCTCCGGTCACCACAGGTATAATCCGGCTTCCCCAGTCCATCCAGAGTCCGCGCATGTTGAAAACCGAATTTTTTGGCAAGACTGTCTCAGGCCCCTTTACTATTCCCTCCGGCATTGTCGCCACCGCGAGCCCGATCATCGCCCATATTTTTCACACTATTCCCCAGATCGGCGTGATCACCACCAAAAGTATCGGCCTCGAGCCACGGGAGGGCTATCGCGAACCCATCCTGAGTCAATACGCCCCCGGCTGCTTCGTCAACGCCGTGGGCCTGACCAATCCCGGCGCACAAGCCTCCGCCGACATGTTATCTGAACTGGATGTGCCCGCGGACCGTTTTCTGCTGACATCCATATTCGGCGCCAATGCCGAGGAGTTCGTGCAAGTGGCGCGGATATTGGCGCCCTGTAGCGATGGCCTGGAATTGAACTTGTCCTGCCCTCATGCCAGCGGCTACGGCATGGCCATCGGCCAGGACCCGGAACTGGTACAGGCCATTGTCAGCGCTGTGGTCAACGCGGTTGATATTCCGGTGATTGCCAAATTGACACCCAATACCAACAATATCGCTGCCATTGCCCAAGCTGCGGTGGCCGGTGGCGCCGCCGGCCTGTGCGCTATCAACACCGTGGGGCCGGGTTACTACAGCGCCCACGGTCATCCAGTGCTCAGCAATGAGCTGGGGGGGATGTCGGGCAAGGGCGTGTTGCCGATCGGCCTCAAATGCGTCAGGGAAATTCGCGCGGCGGTGGACTGCCCCATCATTGGCTGTGGCGGTATCAGCAATGCTGATGATGTCCTTGCCTACCGCGACGCCGGCGCCGACATCTTCGGTGTCGGCTCAGCCCTGATCGGCCAGAGCACAGAGCAGATGCGAGATTACTTCGACGTGTTGACCAGGGACATGGAGCAGTCGACCCGGCACGCGGAGTCACTGGTGCGCTACGATGTCGATATGAGTTACCGCCCGGTAAGCCTGGTGAGCAATCAGCGCGTCAGCGACGATATCGCGGTTCTGCGCTTCGACCGTAAAATCGAAATCAAGGCCGGTGAGTTTATCTTCCTGTGGATTCCGGGCCTGGGAGAAAAGCCCTTTTCCGCCCTCACCGACGACCCCTTTTCGCTGGTGGTGATCAATCTGGGAGCCTTCACCGAGCAATTGATTCAGCTCAAGGCAGGCACAGAAGCTTTTGTGCGCGGCCCCTACGGCATCCCGGTGCAACCGCCGCAAGATGCCAAAATCATGGCCGTCAGTGGCGGCACCGGCCTGGCCGCGGTCTACCAGATCGCCCGCGACCACGGCAACGCAGAAATTTTTGTCGGCGCCCGCTCCAGTGACAGGCTGTATTTTCGCGAGCAGTGCCAGGCTTGCAGCACCCTGCATATTGCCACCGACGACGGCAGCGAGGGCTACCACGGCCTGGTCACCGAATTGCTGCGGCAGCGCCTCGAAGCCATGTCCCCTGCCCTGCGTCAAAACCTGGTGTTCTATAACTGTGGTCCCGAGCCCATGGTGCACGCCGCGATAGCGGTACAAAGGAAGTTTTGCAGCCCCGACAGGATCTTCAGCGCGATCGATTATCTGACCAAGTGCGGCGTCGGCATCTGCGGCGCCTGTAGCGCTCCGGATGGACGTCGCCTGTGTGTGGATGGACCGTTTCTGGACGATACAGCCTGAATTGATGTTGTCCGTAAACAATCGATAGGTGTGGTACCAGGAAGATATCGCGCCAGCAACTGTTTTTATACAGTGATAGCTTGCAGCCAACAAAAAGCTCTCTATACTGTATATCAATACAGTCTTGGTGTATGGATACACAAACAACACAAGGGGTGCACAAGCAGCGAGTTACTGGCGGTAAACTTAAACCAGAAAAACGAGTCGGCGCCGGAATCGCATTAAAATCAAGGACGTAGTAGAATCGTCAACTAAAGGCAAAACAGGACAGTTACCATGGCTCGCATCTTCACCCAAATTGATTATCAGCAATTCCGTCAGCTTTTGTGCAACACCGCCACTCGCAAAGTCAAAACCAGGGGCTTTGAAACCACTATTTTTGACCAGGAAGGCGAAATACTGGCCATCGTCCATGCCGCATCGATTGATGAAAAAGGCAACTGCCATCCGGCAGAATACCATGTCATGTCAGCGTCACTCGCTCTTTGTGTATCGGTGCCGGCAGCTGCCTGATCAGCTGCCGGTAAAGCGCAATAAGCAATGCAATATAGTGCCGGTAGCCAGA
>CBDUUA010000384.1:0-3050 GCA_965370135.1 uncultured Cellvibrionales bacterium | reverse complement strand
ATACCAGCATGCCAGGTCTTCGTTGTCGCTCTTGGCAAGGGTATAGGCCATTGCCTGCGAGCGACGCCTCGCCTGACAAGCTGGTATTTTCCGATAATTCCATGCCCAACTGCGGATTCTAGGTTTAAATTTGTACTGATCAAAAATAAAGCAATCTGAGCCCCTTCCTCCCATCACTACCGTGCTTATCTCTATGCCTTTGCCCTGCCGGAAATGCAGGCTTGAATTCAATCCATCGCCGGTAGGTACTCGTAGAATTCCAGACCCGCCCGATCGGACAAATTGCACCAGGTCGAGGTGGCGAAGAAGATGCGGTCGTTGAGCACCTCTACGTTTCGTATGCCGTTGGCGCAGGGGTTGCCGAAACCTTTTTGGGTGAGGATGCGGGCCTCGCCATCGCCTTCGAAAACGACCAGGTCGCCACCGGGAACGAAATCATCGGCACGGCCCTTGCTGGACATATCCTCTCTCGCCCAGTCATAAAGCCCCCGGGTGAGGCTGGTATCCCTGAAATACTCCCAGAAGGGAACCGGCAACCAAAAGCCGGGATACAATAACATTCGACTCGAGTCGGCCTCGAACAGCAGATCATGGGTGCCTGAGAAGGCGTCGAAGAAGCCCCAGAATAACTGGCCATCCTTGCTCAGCGAAGTCCAGGAGTAAATGTTGCCGGGGTGGCCGAGGCCGGCCTCACCGAAGCGCGGTTTTTGCCCCAGCACATTTTCTATACTGACCCACTCCCCCGCATCGTTCGCAACCTGAAAGCTGTCATAGCCGTAGAGCAATTCCGGATTCTTGCCGCCGGCGGCAATGGCGGACAGGTCTTCCAGTTTCATGCGAAAGATTGAGCTGGCACGCCATTGTCGGGTGATGAATTCTACGTGTTTTTCCCGGCTGGAGGTCAGCTTATCGAACAGGTCCTCGTCGGCCTTTTTAAAGTGCAAGTAGCCTGCATCCGTGCCCTGATGATAGGTTCCGAAATAGATGTAGCCGTTGTGTATATCCGTCGTCCCCCACTTGGCGCCCCAGCGGCCTTTGACATCCGGGTCATAGCGATCCATGCCGAAGACGACTTCAAAATTCATCGGCCTGTCCCGCGTCCAGCCACCGGCGGGGATGGGCTCTGACAACAGCATCACCGATTCCTGGCGATCGGGGTCGCGCTCCCCGGTGGCGGGGTCATACAGCAGTGGGTGTGCGGCAGATGACAGTATCAGCCGTTCGCTGCCATCGACATGGCTAAACTGTTTGAAGTCGCCGATCATACCGAAGTTGCCGTCCAGGCCCTCGGCGGAGACAATATCCCAGCCGGCGCCACGGCCGTTGTCTGTCTGCAAATAGTTGCCGCCTTTAAACGGCTCATCCCGGGTTCCCACCCAGCGCAACATGACGGTCGGACCTTCGCCGTTTTGCGTCATGCCGGTTTCGGCGCCGATAATCGTGTAGAAGCCGGTGTCCCCATTTTTGTCGGTAATGGTTTTGAAGCGCCGGGTGGTATCGCCCCGCAGTTCGCGATAGCCGAGAAAAGAACGTTTCTTCGCATTGAATACATAGATGCGCAACCAGCCCTCACCGCCAGAATGCAAGTGATGGCCTGCAAAAAAGACCAGATCACCGTAAGTGCCTGCAGCGCGCAGGCCCATGACCGAAAGCATTGACATCTCCTCATGGCGCTCCATCGCCTCGGCATACTCCACACCACCACTACTCAAGGAGTTCTCGGTGATAAGTTGCCGGGTGCCTGCTTCAAAGTTATAGATATAAATTTGCGACGGTGTGGAAAGCGTATTCTGAACCGAACAAGCTGTGTATTGACTTTGATACGTGGTGAGGTAGATAGGGTACTTCAGGTTCTGGAACGGCCACACGCACCAGCCTTGGGGTATTGTTCCCAGCCATAGTTCTTCGCTGCAGTAAGTCGTGGTTGCCCAGGGGTAGGAGGCCGTGCGCTTGGCTTGAAAGCCACGCGGCATATTATGGTTCCAATCGACGGTCGGGTCGTAGATATTGTCGCCGCTCGTTACGCTCTCAAAGGCTTCGTCAATGTGGGTTTGCGCAGCAAACTTGAACGGACCGTCGACAGGGTATTCAGGGCGGGCATAGCTGAATGCCGATAATAAAAATAAAAATAAAGGTAGTGCCGGTGCTACACGTTTGTTGTTCATCTCGCCATGCCTACCATCAACCCGTTTTATCGGTGGGCCCAGAGGCCGAGTATTGTACTCCTTCCCCCCGGTTGGTGTGGTCGTGCCTTGGCGAAAATGGGATCGAGCATAGGATAGCTTCAATTTTAATTCTGGATAAAAGCCAGGGGGGAACGCCGGTTTTTATCCCGAGCCGGGGCAATCGATTGCGAGGCAGTTTTATCAGAACCAGGGTTATGCGTATACTCGGATCACACCAAGGGGGAAAGGGTGAAAGGGTGAAATTAGTCCTCCCTGGGGTATCCATATCCAGTCATATCACACTGAAGAGAGAAACTATTCCATGAAGTACATAAAGCCCTATCTTATTTTTACTGTTGCGGTATGGCTGCCCTGGGGGCTTATCTGTGTTTTCAATACCGATATCATCGCCGAGATCATTGGCGTGCAGGGACTCAACCCATCGGGTGTTACCGACATTCGGGTCATGTACGGTGGCGTGCAACTCGGAGTGGGGATCATGGCTGCTTACGCATTGTACGACAGACGCGTTTTCAGAAATTTAGTGACCACGTTGGCCTTTCTAGGCAGCTGCATGGCTCTGAGTCGCAGCTATGGCCTGATTGCCGATGGCAGTAGTTCAGTCTACACCTGGGGCGTGATGGCCTATGAGTACTTTGCCGCGGTCTCCGGGATTACCTGGTTGCTGGTATTGCCTCGACTGCAGGAGAGGGTATAACCAGGCGATCCCGGTGATAGAACTGCGCAGGACTAATCAGGGATGCTTAACCAGCGCGCCATGAGTGAATAGGCGACCGGTATCACCACCTCGGCCTTGCAGTTGCTGGAGCACCTCCTCGGACAGCTCCGCCAATTCGTATAGATCAGGCCCGGTGACATAGACTT
>CBDUUA010000383.1:0-3052 GCA_965370135.1 uncultured Cellvibrionales bacterium | reverse complement strand
TCCGGATCGAGCCATTTCGGATCGATGCCGCCGAGTTCCACCCCGTCTTCGCCATCGGCCAGGGCCTGAACCATAGCCATTACGCTGTCGACATAGGCCTTGTTCAGAGCCTGGCGGTGCTCGAAAGCTGCCACCATAGTCGGAACCATAGCGCACACTTTTTCCACCAGATTCCAATGGCTGCACACCGGCGTCAAGGTATGCTCAACAATTTTGTTCAGCAGATTCTCTACCGACCAGGCCAACTCACCTAGCATGTACGCCCCGACCATGCGACCACTGCCCTTCAAGGTGTGGAAGGCCCGGCGCACTTCACCCAAGGCGTCTTCATTGTCCGGCTGGGCTCGCCACTGGGGCAGGAATTCCTCAATGCGCTCCAGTACTTCTCCCGCCTCTTCAACAAATATCTCGGCAATTTCCTCGTCGAGGGGCGCTTCAGTCACGGCCTGCACCGGTATGCATGCAGCCTGCCCGGCTTGCTCCGCCGGTTGCTCCGGCTCGGCATCAGGTTGCGGCTGCAATGGCATCTCTGCGGCAGGCTCCGCAGTCACATCGTCATCATCGCTTACCGAAGGCAGCTCAACAGCAGCCTCCCCCGAATCCTGCAGCAGGGTTTCCCGCGGTTCCTCGACCAGGCTCAATTCAACATCACCGAGACTGTCAATGGCATAGCCGAGCTGGGCTACACTTTCCGCTGCGATATCCAGAATGTCTTCGTTATCCGCCTGCTGATCTCCCGCGGCGCGCTCCAGATAGTAATCCACGCCACTAATCGCATCCGCCAGCTTATCCAGCATTTGCCATTCAGGTGTCTTGTTACCCGGTAACAGGGTCTGATTGGTGTAGCGTCGGCATGCGTCCAATATCAGGGCGGGACGCTCCAGGCCAACCATATCGAGGCTACCGGACAGCGTATGCAGCAATGACGGCACCGGCTCCAGGCAGGAGTGATCCCACTGGCCGGCGACAAATTCTATAATCGCTTCCTTGGCCCGCTCCAACACGCTCCGGCTTTCCCGCAGCACGGTCTCCCTTGCCTCATCCAGGTGAGGCTGCTCATCAGCCATGGCCTTGCCGCCTGTCGGCGCCAGGTAGCGCAACAGATCCTGCTCAACAATAATGATCGCTTCAGCCACTGCCAGCAAGCTATCGCCGTCGTGCTCACTACCGGCTTCCAGAAATTTGCCGAGCGCCTCGCCCTGGGCGCGAATCCGAGCCAGCGGTTCAACAAAACCGAGCACAGCCATGGTATCGCCAACCCGCTTGATCAGGGGCAGTGCGTCCTTGATATTCTCCAGGTCCTTATCGTTAGCGCGACCATATAAATCGAGATAGTCCTTGATCGCCGCCAATTCTTCGAGCAGTGCATCCACCACCGAGCGCAGGGCATCGGGGTCGGCTGCAGGACTATCCTGTTGTGTACTTTTCGCCAGTGCCTCTTTAAGCTCGTAGCGGCGCTGTATGGCCACAATATTGGGTGAATCCGCATCCGAGCGCGCCACATGGTAGAGAAAAGTTTTTAGCAGTTCCGGGGCCACGGCCCGGTCAAAGCATGCGACACCACGCTGTTGCAGGCCTTTGAGCTCCCCGTCAATTTCCTTGAGTAGCGACTTTACTGCGGCATTGGGGTGAATAGACTGGTTAGCCAGCCCTTCGATGATGGCCAGGGAGATACACCACAGCGGCTCCCGGGGCTTGCCCTGGCTCATCTCCCGCAATTGCTGGCAGACTTTTGCCAGATACGGGAGGTTCGGGCCGAGCTGCTTGTTGCGGACGATACCGACAAAAGCCAATTGAAACATTTGCAGCAATTTGCCTAGCAGTGCCGTAAATTCTTCCCGATTCAGCTCCGGCGCCAACTCATCAGAAGGTTGCGCAGCAGACAGCAGCGGGCTGAAAAATGCCGCTTCCGACATCAGTTCTGCATTGCGCAGGGCGCGCATATCATTGATTCGTGGCAGCAGAATACTGGGCAAATCCTGTCGCGCGGAGCACACCTGGTCCAGATAAGTCGGCAGATACAGCAGGCCTGCCGTGACCGCCTCTACAGCCTGCCCGGTATCCCGCTCCTCGCCATCGAGCAATGCCTGTATCAGCAATTCGACTTCACGAGCAAATAGTGCCGCGCCGTGAAATTCAACCATGTGCAAGGTACCGCAAACCTGGTTGACACAGGTCATGCAAAAACGCAATTGGGTAATGTCTTTGGTATCTGTGACATAGGCCTCCAGCGCCTGGCACGCCTGTTTCAGCGTGTCATCGATCTCTCCCGAGATCCAGTCCAGAGCCACATAATCTCGACGCTCAGCCATAGTGCTTATCAACCTTGTTTTATGTTCTTTCTCGGCGACTGCCAACGCTCAAACTGCGGTTCACCGAGTAGCGAGGTCATTATGTGTCCACGGCCCAGCGCCCCTGCAGTTGTCACCTTGTTGGCCATCGCTTAAACCTGGCGCTCGACCTGAGCATTCATGTCCACGCTCTCATTGATACCCGACGCCGGGTCACTTTTTGCCGATCGGGATTTCTGGTCGAACCCTCCTTCATGGGGTGAATCGCTGCCCACCGTCAGGTCGACATGCAACTCGCCGTGCAACTCCTCATTCGGCAGTTTAAAGCCCGCAACCGAGTTCTGCATATCTCCTGCCAATTCTGCAAGGCGACCGATAGACCCGGCAGTCGCCGTAGTACCGGAGGACGTTTGCGAGGTAATCTCCTGAATAACATTCATCGTATTGGAGACGTGGCCGGCGGATGCCGCTTGCTGTCGTGCGGCATTAGAGATGTTCTGGATCAAATCAGAAAGCGAAGTCGATACATTCTCAATTTCCTCCAGCGCCACACCCGCATCCTGTGCCAGGCGAGCTCCGCGCACCACCTCTGCGGTAGTTTGCTCCATAGAGATAACCGCTTCGTTGGTATCCGACTGGATGGTTTTTACCAGTGCTTCTATCTGCTTGGTGGCGCCGGACGAACGCTCCGCCAGTCGCTGCACTTCATCCGCAACTACCGCGAAACCTCGACCTGCATCACCCGCCATGGAGGCCTGGAT
>CBDUUA010000382.1:0-3054 GCA_965370135.1 uncultured Cellvibrionales bacterium | reverse complement strand
ATTGCCTTTCTTTCGGTAGCGCTTTCTTGTCGCCATAACCGTTATCCTGCGGGAGTGCCTGTCAGTTGTTGCCGCCTATAGCTGCGGAATAGCGGCGGCATCGATGGGCAGTTCGCCGCGACCAATACGCTGGGCGCGATCGCTCAGGGTGGCCTCGGCGTCCTCGATGCCGATCATAATGATAAACCGCTGCTCGGCAATACCGTCCAGGGCAAAGCGCGCCAGCTCGTCCAGGTCCTGGAACTCCAATTGCCAACCGGCGGCGTCCGCCGCCTTCTTGAATTCCTCGACTGTGGGGATCGGGTCGTAGGACTTTTCCCGGGCCAGCTCCCTGGGCCGATTGCGATCGGTAGTCCAGATGCCAGTGTCGAGCATGCCACCCGAGGGATAGAAAATAGAAGCCTTTAGCTGCGTGCCCTCGCTGTCAAACTGCGCGCCAAGGCACTCGGTGATAATCGACACCCCCGCCTTGCTCGCCGCGTAAACAGACTGGTAGGGCAGCGGCGAGATACCGCCATCGCCGGAGGATGTGTTGATCACATGCCCCGGCTCGCCAGAGGCAATCATACGAGGTACAAATGCCTGAATGCCGTGAACCACCCCCATGACATTGACACCATGCACCCATTTCCAATCGTTGACCGTGGTTTCCCAGACATTGGCCGAGGGCGCCGCCACACCGGCGTTATTAAACAGGAAATGGCAGGCGCCATAGGACGCGAACACCTGCTGCGCCAGCGCCTCCACCGATTCGGCGCTGGATACGTCGGTCACCACACCTAATATGTCACCACCCCCGGCACTGAGCTCCTGCACGGCATTGTCGAGGGCGCCTTGTTCGACATCGGCAATCACCACCCTGGCGCCCTCTGCCAGCAACGCTCGCACCAGCGCCTTGCCGATGCCGCTAGCGCCTCCGGTTACCACTGCTATCCTGTCATTGAAATCTTTCATTGGCCCTGCTCCGTACGGTTTATGATGCTGTTGGTGTGACTGTGCATGATCCTAGATTCCGCAGTTGGACGCTCTATATTGAACCAAGATTTTGATATGACTAAAAATATTCAACTTTGTCGTCTCACCCAAAGGGTAAATGGCTATACGCTGCATGGTTTCTCGAAAAATCCCAGCTTGCCAGGTCTTCGTTATCGCTCTTGGCAAGGGTGTAGGCCATTACCTGCGAGCGACGCCTTGCCTGGCAAGCTGGGATTGCCCGATAATTCCATGCCCAACTGCGGATTCTAGGATGATAGATGGCAAAGCACGAACTTCCAATTAAATCCCTTTAACCTGTAATCCGCTTTGGGCATAAACCTGAGATAAATGGTGGTAAGCTGAAATCATCGCTGTTTGCGGGATTTACGCCACATTCAGCCTTTTTCAATGGCCGGGAGCTCACTTATGACTGACCTACTGATAAACGCCACCTATAACGGACCACCGGAGAGCGGCAACGGTGGCTACTGTTGCGGACGCTTCGCCCAGCACTTCGATGCCGATCCGCTACAAGCTCTGGAAGTCACCCTGCGAAAACCACCACCCCTGGGTGTGCAACTGAATGCAGCAAGGGTCGAGGACGGCATGGAAATTCGCGACCCATGCGACCTGGTAGCCCTGGTCAGGCGAACCGTGGTCGAATTCGAGCCCCTGGCGGCCCCCGACCCGGCCCTGGCGCGGCAAGCTGAAAGCCGCTACACCGGTTTCACCGACCACCCCTTTCCCAACTGTTTTGTCTGCGGTCCAGAGCTGGCTGCTCGAAAGCGATGGCCGCAAACGCTACAGCGCGGGGGCCCTGTATACCGAGGCGGGAGAGTGCCTGGCCCTCTGCCGTGCGACCTGGGTACTCATCACCTGACCTGATCACCCATAAACATCAGCCAAGCAAAGTGGCCGAATAAATTCGATCCACAGCAGGGTGGGCGGAGCTGGGTCGAATTTATTCGGCCTACATCAGAACAGGCCCCAGTGAGCCAGAATATCACGGTGATATACCCCATAATAAAGAACCGATCCCAGTACGGCGTGGGATGCCGCCAGCGGGATCAGTACCCGGTAGCGGTAGTACAGGGTAGTCCAGACAATACCGCCAGCCAGAGTCACCACCATGGTGCCCAGCTGTGGAAAATGTACCAGGGCAAAGGCCAGGCCGGTGCCGGCAATGGCCCAGGGTACCGGCATCAGCATCAGCAATCGTCCCAGCAGATAAACCTGGAACAGGTATTGCTGCAATAGCCCCCACAGGAAATAAACGGGCAGCGCCATCAGCCAGCGGGGATTTTGCAAACCGCTCAGGCCGGCTTGCCACCAGGCCACCGCAGCAAGTAAAATCACGCCGGCCAGGGTAAACGAGCCTGCAACGAGTAGGGTGCGCGCAATACAATAGCGCCGCTCCTGTGCGACAGGGAAGCGTTGCCACACGATCTCCCGGGTAAAGCGGCGATTCATTAGAATCAACGCCAGGCCGAGAATCGCCAACAGCGCGTTGAGCCAGGCCGGGCGCTGGGGGAATAGCAACACCAGCGCGGCGGTCAAACCAAGCAGTACCCCCAGCTCGATCAGTGTGCGTCTGCGCAGCAAATCAGGCATAGACGCGCCGCCTTGTTTGCTCTGGAACACCGGTTTCTACCATAGGTTTTGCCGCAACGCGCTGGCTTCGCGAATTCTGGTTTGATGAGTTGTTGATGAGTTGTTGATGAGCTCTTATAGAATGACGGTGGCAGTATACCCCGAAAACTCCGGGCTACTGCCGATTATAAGCTGCCTGTTATAGGCTGCTTGTTTTAGACTGCCCCTGTTAGAAAGGGTGATAGATAGGGTGATAGACGGGCGTGCAAGAGAGCATTGATGTGAAAGCGCAGTGGCACCAGACAAGTTTGATAAGCCGGCGCTTGCTAGCAGTTATTTTTTGTCTCTGCTTGCCGGGGCTTGCAGGCTGCGTTCACCGGCATTACGCGATGGAACCAGCGGTTTGCGTCGCAAACGATGTCGACAGTCAGTCCCTGACGCCAATGAACCATGGCTGTTCACAACTTCGACCGGCACCGCAACCACAAC
>CBDUUA010000381.1:0-3060 GCA_965370135.1 uncultured Cellvibrionales bacterium | reverse complement strand
CGTACTACTAGCGCACGATGCCCCGGGTGGAAGAGTCTCGCAGCGATGCTATCAGCAAGCCCAACACCGGCTCACCCTCAAGCCTCTGTTCCAATTCGGCAATGGCATCGTCCAGCGTCAAGCCCTGCCGGTAGATGACTTTATAGGCCTGGCGAACAGCAGCGATCTGTTCCGCGGTATAGCCCCGTCGGCGCATACCCTCGGCATTGATACCCTTGGCTTCCGCCGGCGTGCCCTGCACTGTCACATAGGCCGGCACATCCAGTTTTATCCAGCTACCCATGCCGACAAAACTGTGGGCGCCGATATGGGAAAACTGGTTAATCAGGGAATAGCCGCTGAGTATCGCCCAGTCGTCGACGATCACATGGCCCGCCAATGACGCATTATTGATGAAAATCGTATTGCTGCCGACCACGCAGTCGTGGGCTATATGGACATAGGACATAATCAGATTGTGATTGCCGATGGTGGTCTCTGAGCGATCCTGCACCGTGCCGCGATGGATGGTGACACCTTCGCGAATAGTATTATTGTCACCGATCACCAGGCGGGTCGGCTCGCCCTTGTATTTGAGATCCGGGGTGTCTTCACCAATAGAACTAAACTGGAAAATACGATTGTTGCGGCCAATACGCGTGGGGCCCTTCAATACCACATGGGGCGATATTACCGTGCCGGCGCCAATATCCACATGGGGCCCAACAACGGTGTAGGGCCCAATCTCTACGTCCTCGGCCACCGTGGCGGTGTCATCAATAATGGCGGTCGAATGAATCACCGGGGGTTTTTCCTCTCCGCGCAAAGGATAGTGGCAGAGCACACGAATTCCTCCTCGACCCGGGCCTGGCAAGCGAATTTCCAGATGGTGCGCTTGGAGGAGACGAATTGTGCTTCCAGCGTCAACCTGTCCCCGGGCACCACCGGCCGCTTGAAGCGGACCTTGTCCGCGCCGACGAACAGGTACTTGGTGTCCTCCGGCACCTCGAGTTGACGGGATTCGGCGGTGCGAAATCCCAGCAGGCCCGCCACCTGTGCCATGGCCTCGATAATCAACACCCCGGGAAATATAGGCTCATCCGGGAAATGCCCGCCAAACATGGGCTCGTTACACGAGATGTTTTTATACGCGACGATGGATTTGCCCGGGTCGACTGACACCACCCGGTCTACCAGTAAGAACGGGTAGCGATGGGGTAGGTAAGATTGAATCTCCGCAATATCCATCATGGTGTGATTGATTTCCTGTCTGTTTGAAGATGAGGGCAAAGCCTGGTATCCATTCAAAGGGGTAAAGGGGTAAAGTATATTCGCTATTCCTTCACTTTCTGCTCCAGCGCTGCCACCCGCTGCACCAGTTTGTCCAACTGGGTAAACCTGACCGCGGCCCGACGCCAATCGGCGCTGGGCATGGTCGGCGTTCCGGCTGACCAGGAGCCCTGCTCGCGAATGGATTTGGTAATCACGGTACGGGCGGTGACATGCACCCCGTCAGCAATCTGTATATGACCCACCGCACCGGCGCCACCGGCAAAGGTACAGTGGGCGCCGATGGTGGTGCTGCCGGCAATACCACAGGTGCCAGCCAGGCCGCTGAAACGGCCAATGCGCACATTATGCGCTATCTGGCACAGGTTATCGATGATGACACCGTCCTCGATCACGGTATCGCCAATGGCGCCGCGATCGATGGTGGTGTTGGCGCCCACGGATACGCCATCCCCTATAACCACGCCGCCATTCTGTGCGATTCGCTCCCAGCGTCCCTGGTCGGGGGCGAAACCGAAGCCGTCGGCGCCAATGACCACACCGCTGTGGAGCGTGCAATCCACGCCCACGGTCACATCATGATACAGCGTCACATTGGCGCACAGGCGAGTGTTCTCCCCCAGTCGACTGCGCTGGCCCACCACCGAGCACGGGCCAAGCACCGCGCCCGCATCGAGCACGGCATCTTTTTCCACCACGCTGTTGGCGCCGATACTGACGTCGGTAGCGACTTGCGCATCGGCGTGTACCACCGCACTGGGGTGAATACCGGGCTCAGGCGCCGGCGTGGTATCAAACAGTTGCGACACCCTGGCATAGGCCAGATACGGTGAATCACAGATCAGTACCGGCCTCTCGGTCACTGCCGCCATCTGCTCAGTCAGCATGATCGCCGCCGCCGCGCTGTGGGCCATTTGCTCACAATGCCGTTTATCCGCAAGAAAACAGATTTCGTCGGCGCTCGCCGTGGCCAAAGCGCCAATGCCGCGCACCGGCAAATCCTCGGGGCCGCGCAGACGGGCACCGAGGTAATTGGCTAGTTGCGCCAGCGTATAGATCTTGTTGCGATCCGTCATTTTGCTATAGTTGCCTGGCACTGGCCTTTTTACCCTATTTACTCAATCTTTTATAAAGAACCCTAAAGAACTCTAAAGAACCCTGAAGAACCCTGAAAAGCCCTGAAGCTGCTGCTACAGAGAATTGAGCTTTTGTGTGACTTTAGCGGTGATATCGAAACCGGGTTCGGCATGCAACGCGGCCCGGCTGTCGAATAACAGGCCAATTCCTTCTTTCTTGATAATTTCGTCAATAGCATTCTTGGCCTGCATCGTCTTCTGGGCCATGATTTCCTGTAGCACTTCCTGCTCACGGGCCTGCAGCTTACGTGCAATATGCTCCAGGTCTGCCTGTTTTCCCTGGATTTTTTTCTGCAGTGCGGCTTGCTGCTCAGGGCTCATCACCGGGCCGTCCTTCTTATACTTCTCCAACAGCGCTTCACCTTCCTTCTTGATGGCTTCGACCTCCTTTATATTGGACTTGAAGTCCGCCTCTTTGCGCAGACTCTCCAGCCGCTGCTGGGCGATATCGGTCTCAATGATCGCCCGCTGCACATTGACCACGGCTATCTTGCCGGCAGCAGAGGCAAAGCTCGCGCAGGAAACCATCACCATCAAAACCAGGCCTTGTTTTATACCTTGCTTTACAGTTTGTTTTACCGTTCGCTTTATTTTTAACACAGTACTACTCCCTTCAGTCCATTTAGGCCATTTAGGCCATTCAAGAAAACAAAAA
>CBDUUA010000380.1:0-3066 GCA_965370135.1 uncultured Cellvibrionales bacterium | reverse complement strand
GCAACTCACAGCGACCGTCGTCGGGCAATACATCGGCATCATAGCTATCGCCGCGGTCGGGCAGATCCTCAACCGCCATCAGGCCGGCATAGGTTTGACCGCCAACGCTCAAGGTGACGGTTCCCTGCTCATCGAGTTCAAGCTGCAGGTGTTCATTGCCGATACTGATGCCGTCATCAATGATTTCATCCGCGTGGGGCGATGGCTGCAATACCACCCGCTTGTAACCCAAAGCCGGGATATCGCTGACGGGTATCTCCAGGTCCACCGCATGCTGGTGTTCATCGTGAAAGAATCGGCCGTCACTGGGCCCCGCCAGGAAACGCACACTGACACCGTCGGCGGTGTAACCGCACTGGGGTTTGTTGGCGGCCAATATCGGGTGATAGGTCACACCCGCAGGCGCCGAGGCCAGTGCCGGAGCGGCATCCATGGCCAATCTGGCGACACCGGAACGGACATAGGGTGATGGATTGAATACCGCCACTTCGAAGGGCTCGGTCATCGGCGTTTGCCGGGTCTGCCCCTGGCCGGCTAGACGCTCCATAATGCGCTTGGCGGTTTCGTCGGCCAGCGATTGTGCCGCAAAATAGCGCGGCAACATCTGGATATGGACCCGGTCGATGGAGCAGCCGCCGATGGAATCGTGGGCCTGGTTCTTTAATAGCGACTTCCACGCGGCTCGCAGTGAGGCGCGCTCGTCCCGCAAACCGAAAAGCGAGGCTATCGCCGCCAGCGGCTCGGTGATGTACTGCAATGTGGTTTCGGCGTGGCGATTCGCCAGCTTCAGGGGCAAGCGCGCAGACCAGACGCCCGGCAACAGATTGGCAAGCCTGCCGCCCATTAAAGGCCCCTGGTAGACAGGCAATTCCCCCTCGATGCAATCGACAAATGGTTCCAGTAGCGACACCACGACCTCGACATCGATCGCCTCGGCCAGCCCCCGGGCCAGTTCCATGGCGTGGGGATGAGGCGGCGCATGGTCGACACCATTCATGATCAGGATTCCGCTCTGCCGGGTTTTCGAGGATTCATCCGCGTAGACGATTTTTAGCACGTCCACCGCTTTATCGACATCGGCCGGCAACAGGGCGCCGTTAAAATAGCCCCGGTACATCAAGCAGGCGGTAATTTCGCTGCCGTCCGGGCTGCGCCAGCAGTACTCGGTCGGCAAGTGTTGTAGTTCATTGCCGTTGCCACGCCAATAGACAAAGGCTCGCAGTCCAAAGCCGGTAAACAATTGCGGAAACTGGGCGGGGTGGCCGAATGAGTCGGGGGTATAAGCGATATCGGAGACATGGCCGACGCCCTGCCCCACGGCACGGCCTATCAACAGATTCCTGATGTGGGCTTCGCCACCGGGTAACAGGGAGTCGGGCTGCACATACCAGGGCCCAATCGCGAGTCGCCCCTGGGCCACCGCGGTGCGAATTTCATGTTCTCGCTCCGGCCGAATCTCGAGATAGTCTTCCAGTATCACGGTCTGGCCGTCCAGCAGGAATTTGAATTCCGGCTCCGCGAGTAATTTGTCCAGTACCGCGTCGACTGTGTCCACAAGGCGCGCCCGGAAGGACTGGAAGCTGCGATACCACTCTCGATCCCAGTGCGTGTGGGGCACCCAGTAAACGGTTTTGCTCATGTGAGTTTTTCCGCAGCGCTAGAATGCATGGCTAGCTCCAGTAAGCTGAACAGACAAATTCAGCGCTGGATTAAAGCGGTTTTGTGGGATGCTGACAAGGGCTCTGCCGTTATATTACCAGACTGTCAGGCGAGGGCGGTTCGCCCCTGCGCCCATTGCCGCAGCGCCGATACCGGCTCCGACATAGTGACCGCCAGCGGACGCGTGCGATCTATTTCTTCCAGGATCAGCTCGGTTGACACCGGCAAGCCCCGGGCCATGGCGATGTGTATTGCAGCGACCACGGCCTGCTCAATCTCGGCGCCGGAAAAATCAACACTGCGGGCCGCCAGGGCAGCCAGATCAAAATGCGAGGGTGTGCAATGTCGGCCCTCGAGATGCACCCTGAAAATCTGCTCACGAATAGGCAACAGCGGCAAGTCGACAAAAAAGATTTCATCGAGCCGACCCTTGCGCATTAACTCCGCCGGCAGACGGCTGATATCGTTAGCCGTCATGACTAAAAATACTGCGCTCTGGCGCTCGGCCAGCCAGGTCAGCAAGGTTCCCAATACTCGCCGCGACGTCGCTTCTTCATCGCCGGAAAATGCGATGCCTTTTTCAACTTCGTCCAACCACAGTACGCAGGGCGCCATCTGCTCCGATTGCTGCAGGCATTGACGCAGGTTTTTCTCGGTCTCACCAATATATTTGTTATAGAGCGCGCCCATATCCAGCCGCAACAGGGGAATATTCCAGCTGCCGGCAACCGCTCTCGCCGCCAGGCTTTTGCCGCTACCCTGGACCCCGGTCAACAGCAGCCCTTTGGGCTTGTCACCGGGGGCAGCGGCTGAGGTATTCAGGAAGGGCAGCTTTCTGCTGTCTAGCCATTGCTTGAGATTATCGAGCCCCGCCACCGCCGCCATATCGCAGGTGTCCTCCTCGTAGCTCATCAAGCCATCCAGGCCCAACAATTCGAACCTGGCTTTGTTGAGTTGTCGCACATCTTCGCGGGTAATTGCGCCGTCGTCCCTGATCGCCCCTCGCAACAAGCGCCGGGCATCCTGGGCGGTCACGCCCTTGAGATTGGCCAACAAGCCCTGTAGAGCCTCGGTATCGACATCGGGCCGCTGGCCGCTGTGATCGCTCATCCAGGAGCGGAGTTCTTCCCTGAGGATAGTCGCCAGTTGATGCTTGCCGGGTAAGCTCAGGTCAAAGCGCGCGGAAAAGCGCTTGATTTCCGGGGGCAGCTCCATTTCGTGGCTGACGAAGATCACGGTGTGGCCAAGGCGCCCATAGGCCAGGGCGATGTCCTTGACATGGCGCACAATCGTCGGATTACCCTGCATATAAGGATGGAAGTCGAACAAGACAAAAATCGATGGCGTTGGCGTGCGCTTGATCGCCAGCAGTAGATCCAGTGGCTCCCCGGCACTCCCATCAGCACT
>CBDUUA010000379.1:0-3076 GCA_965370135.1 uncultured Cellvibrionales bacterium | reverse complement strand
TCGCCCAGCTCGAGCGCGTCACTATCGCCCACCATGGCGCGCCTGAGCTTGCGCATACCTGCTATCCAGCGATCGTAGTCGGCAAATTTTTTGCCCCAGTATGCGGCAACTTGCTGGTGCGTCAAAATCAGGAAGCTCTCGGCTCGGATACCGGCGAGCACAATATCAGCGGCCTCTGCGGAACTGATGACGCCTTCCGCGAGACCGGCTTGCGCATCGTCTTCAACACCGATCATACGAGTTGCAACGTATTGAGGGCAGACCACCGATACTTTTATACCCTGATCCCCATGAGCAATCGCCATGGCTTCGGCAAAACCAACAGCCGCGTGTTTAGTGGTGGAATAAGCGGAATCGCCAATCTGCTGCAGCAGGCCCGCCGCCGAGGCCGTATTTACCAGATAGCCGCCGCCGCGCTGCACCATGCCGGGAATCACCGCTCGGGCCGCATAAACGTGGGCCATGACATGGACTTCCCAACAGGTTTGCCAGGCCTCGTTACTGGCAGTCGCTACCGGCGAGTCGCTGCCGTCACCAGTGGCAACACCGGCATTGGAACAGAAAATATCGATCGCTCCGAGTTGCTGTTCAACCGCCGCCACCAGCTCCTGTATCTGCGGTTCACTGCGCACATCACAGGCGAATGCCAGACCACCGTGCTCATCCGCCACCTGCCGAGCCGCCGCCAAATCCAGGTCGGCGACGACAACACCCCTGGCCCCGGCCCGGTTAAATGCAGCACACAGCGCCTTGCCGATACCGTGGCCACCACCGGTAACGACAACCACTTTACCCTCTGGATCCATGCCGTACCCCGCTGAATAAACCTGTGCCGAATACTTCCTTGCGATTTTGCCCGGAGGGGGAGCCAGGGCAGGGGCCGGCAAACTGCCATCACCAAACCGAAGCCCCCGGGGGCTACAGCCCGTACTACAGCCTCGACCTACAGCCTCGAACTATAGCCGAACTACAGCTATAGAAAAATATCCGCCAGTATCGGCAACAGCTCCGGCTGCCGAATCCCCAGTATCATGGTGCCCACCTCATTCCTGGCACCGGCGGCTTTCCAGGCTTGCGCCCGCTCGCGAATACGCTCCTCTGGCCCCACCAACGCCACTTCATCGATCAACTCGTCGGGTACCGCCGCCGCGGCGGCCGCCTTATCCCCCGCCAGGTAGAGTTCCTGAATGCGCTGGGCTGCCTCCCCGTAGCCCATCGATGTTGTATACGTGGTATAAAAATTCTTGCCTTTCGCACCCATGCCGCCGATATACAGCGCCAACCACTCCTTGAGCAGCGCTCGGCAGCCGTCGACATTGTCATCCATTATCACTTGCACTGCGGGCGCCACGTCAAAATTCTGCAAGGACTTGCCGCCGCCGGCGCGCTCAAAGCCCTTCTGCAGATGCTGGCCGATAACGTCGAACTTCTCGGGGCTCATAAATATTGGAAACACACCGTCCGCCATTTCGCCGGCACAGGCCAGACCTGCGGGGGTAATCGATGCCGTGTAGATGGGGATATCGGGCTCGGCCCGGAGAATCGACTTGAGCGGCTTGCCCAGCCCGGTGGTACCCTCACCGAGGTTAGGCAGCTGGTAAATCTTGCCCTGGTACTCGACCGGTCCTTCCCTGGCCATGATCTTGCGTAAAATCTGGATGTATTCGCGGGTACGGGTAATGGGCTTGCCGTAGGGAACACCGTGCCAACCCTCGATCACCTGGGGACCAGAGGCTCCCAGACCGAGGATAAACCGCTTGCCGGACAGTTGATTCAAGCTCATGGCGGTCATGGCGGTCATGGCCGGTGAGCGCGCCGGCATTTGCATAATACAGGTGCCGACCTTGATGCGCTCGGTTTTAGACAGTATCCAGGTTGCCGGTGTCACCGCATCAGAGCCATAAGCTTCGGCGGTCCACACAGAATCATAGCCGAGGGACTCCGCTTGATGAACCATGTCCATCGGTAATACCAGTTCCTTGCCGGAATAGCCCAACATTAAACCCAGTTTCATAATCATCACTCCCAGTTAGCAAGTACATTACTGCGTCAGCATGCGGTTAACGGCTCTTTATACTTCCCCGGGGCCGGCATGTATACGCCGCAGGCTGTTTATTGACTATAAACAAAATCAATAGTGCTCTAAGAGCGATCAACAGTGCTCGAAGCCCCGGCACAGCGCTTGAGCACTTGACCGCCAGCGTCTATAGTGCGCCTGCCAAATCATCACGATGAAACTATGCAAGCAAAACCCCCTATGCTCCGATTTTTAGCCACGTTATTGCTATCTTGCGCGCTGCTTGCCGCCCCGACCTCGGGCATGGCCCAGGATTCAGATCCGGGTGACCCGGATAACCCGGATATAGAGGGAGCCGATTTCAACTATGTCTACAGCACGGTGCTCGGCACCGGCTTTTACAGCACATCTACCGAGCGGGTTTTCATACTGCGAGTACCACTGAAATGGACCGTCGCTGAATTCGATAAAAAAAATAGTCTCGATCTGCTGCTACCCGTTACCGTCGGGGTGCGGGATATTCTCGATGAGGACGGCGGCATAGACATTCCCGACCGGCTGATGACAGCGTCGTTTATGCCGGGCGTCGCCTGGGACTACCAGGCCATGGACAACTGGCAAATCGCACCGTCAATCCAGGCCGGTGCAGCCTGGGACTTCCAGAACGACACCACCGCCTGGATGTACAGCATAGGTGTGCGCAGCTATGCCTGGTGGGACATCGGCAAGCACCGACTGGGACTCGGCAACCGCATCGTCGGCGCCGGCCAGCACATTGAATCCAGCAACAACCAGCAAGGCTTTATCCTGCTTGAAAACGGCCTGGACTGGAACTTTCAGCTGCCCTGGTCGCTGGCGGGCCACCCCTTGAGCCCCAGTGTTTTTGTGTTGTGGCAACACTTTGTCGACGATATGGACATCCCCGGGATATCCGGCGAGACCGTTGCACTGGATAATCTCTACCAATTGGGCTTCACCTTTGGTCTCCGGGAAACCGTGACCGTGTGGGGCTTTATCCCCATTAGCCGGCTCGGCTTTTCGGTGGTCAGGGGCAATACC
>CBDUUA010000378.1:0-3076 GCA_965370135.1 uncultured Cellvibrionales bacterium | reverse complement strand
AATAAAGTGACCTTTTACCTCGCTCGCATGGCGGCGCGGGGCTTCACCCGTGAGCAGGTGCTGGCGGATACCGGCTTGCACCTGGAGGACGTGGGTGGCGAGCAGTTTCGCCCGGACCCGGATCACTATCGCAAGATTATCCTCAATATGCTGCGTCTCACCGGGGACCCGTATCTTGGTATCGCCATGGGTTCCGAGTTCAAGATCAGTGAACTTGGGGTGCTCGGCTATGCGGCTCTGAGCAGTAGCAACCTGGTGCAGTCGCGGGAGTTGTTTACCAAATACGATGCCCTGGTCGAGCATATCCTGACTCCATCCAGTGAAGTTGCCGGAGGCAAATGGGTGACTGAGTTGGCTGAGAGCTTTCCGCTGGGGGAGATCCTGCCCTTTGCAGTGGAGGAGTTTATCAGCCGCACCAAGGGTCTTGCCTCCAGTCTCACCAACCAGCCGTTTCCGGTGCTGGAGCTGCGGGTGAGCTATGCGCAGCCCGAAGATCTCACCGCGTATAAAGAGTGTTTTGATTGCCCCATATTTTTTAAGCAGCCGCGCAATCTGGTGGTGTGGGATATTGAGCACCTCGAGGATCCCATTAGTCTAGCCAACCACGAGGTGTTCAAACTGTGTGAGCAGCAGTGCCAGATGCTGGTCAATAAGATGGCGGACGAGAGCCTGCTGTCCAGTAATATTCGCGATGCCCTGGTGAAATTTCCCGGCGAGTTTCCCTCGCTGGAGCAAATGGCGGGACGTTTAAAAATGGGCTCCCGCACCCTGCGCCGGCGACTGGTGAAGGAAAATCTCACCTATCAGCAAATTCTCGATGACACCCGCAAGGGCTTGGCGATACAGTATCTCGAGTACACTTCCCTGACCCCCAAGGAAATTGGATTTTTACTGGGCTATAACAGCGTCAGCAATTTTCGTCGCGCTTTTAAGGGATGGACCGGCAAAAAATTGACCGATTATCGCCAAAATGGCTAGCTGTCCCGGGCGCCGATCAAAACTTCCGGCGCCGCCATGGCTATCACCATGGCAGTAGCGACTCCAGGAGCTGCACTGGCCGGTATCAGAGTGATCGAAATTGCCGATGGCAAGGGCGCCTGGTGCGGCAAGTTGTTCGCCGATATGGGCGCCGAGGTGATCAAGATTGAAGCCCCGGAGGGTGCGCCGGAGCGCCTGGAAGCACCTTTTTGGGGTGATCAGCCCGACCCGGATCGCAGCCTTTCCTTCCTCTATGCCAATACCAGCAAGCAGGGCATTACCCTCGACCTGGCCAGTGCCGAGGGTGCGGCCAGCCTGCGCCAGCTCGCCCGGGGCGCTGATCTGCTGATCGAAACCCTGGCCGTTGGGCAGTTGGCGCAGTGGGGTTTGTCCTTCGAGGTCTTGCGCGCTGACAACCCGGCGCTGGTGATGACATCGATTACCGGCTTTGGCCAGAGCGGATCACACTGCCATTACCTGAGCGCCGATATTGTAGCGGCGGCTATGGGCGGCGCCATGTGCGTCGTCGGTGATGCCGATGATCCTCCGGTCATGCTGGCGGGCTCCCAGGCCTATGTGATGGCGTCGACCATGGCGGCGGCCGCCAGCATGATCGCGCTTTATCATAGTGCACAGTGTGGTCAGGGCCAGCACGTCGATATATCTGCGCAGGAGGTAATGCTGGCGGTAACTAGTATTTGCGGTGTCGGCAAGTGGCTCGATGACGGCATTATCCCCAGGCGCTTCGGCACCGGCCTGTTTGCGGCGGTGCCGTCGGGAACCTACTCGTGCCGGGACGGCAGTATCTACCTGATTGTAAACCGGCCGCAGCATTGGCAGACGCTGGCGCGGTGGGTCAACGAGGAAACCGGCAACAAGGAAATCCTCGAGCCGATGTTTGAAGGCCCTTCGTCGACGCGTCAGCCCTATCGGCAATTGCTGGATTTGTTCATCGCCGAACTCAGCGGTCGCTATACCGTAGAGGAATTTTATCGCGAGGGGCAGCGCCGACACCTGGCCGTTACGCCCTTGAGCACGGCCCACGGAATCGCGCGGGATCGCCATCTCTGCGCGCGCGATTTCTTTGTCGATGTGGATCATGGCGAGCAGACGCTGCGCTACCCCGGGCCACCCTACCGCTTATCGCACACGCCCTGGCGTATCGCATCGCCGGCGCCCCGTCTCGGGCAGCACAATGATCAGCTGGACCGATTGTTACAGCGGCTGTCGCCATCCCGGCAACGACATGATTCGGCGGACCCCGCGAAGGTGCCGGCTCGCGCCGGGGCGCTGGCGGGCTTGCGGGTGGTGGAATTCACCGCCGGTATGGCGGGCCCCTGGATCGGGCGCATCATGGCCTGGTGTGGCGCCGATGTGATCAAGGTTGAGTCCCGCGAGCATGCCGATGTTACCCGGCTCTATGTGCCGCCACGGCAGCCCGAGTTGGGGGTACAGTCCCAGCGATCGCCCTGGTTTACCGACTGGAATGCCGGTAAGCGTTTTGTCGCCCTGGATTTGACCCGGCCCGAGGCCACCGAGCTGGCACGGCGATTGATCGCCGAGAGCGATATTGTGATCGACAACAATGCCAATGGCGTGATGGAGAAGCTCGGCCTGGGTTTCGATCAATTGCAGCATGACAATCCACAATTGATTTTGCTGAGTAGCACCGGCTACGGTAAATTTGGCCCCGATTCGAGCTACATTTCCTGGGGGCCCAATATCGAAACCCTGTCGGGCCTGTCCTATCTCTCAGGTTTTGCACACCGGGACTGCACCATGACCCAGTTCGCCTATCCCGATCCCCTGAGCGCGCTCTATGGTCTGTTTGCCATACTGTGCGCCCTCGAGCACCGCCGTAAAACCGGTCAGGGTCAGCAGATCAACCTGTCGCAGTTGGAGGCGAGTGTCGCCTCCATCGGCTCGTTATTAATGGAGGTGTTTGCCAATGATCGCGAACCGGCAAAACTCGGCAATGGCTGTCCGGGCTATGCCCCCCAGGGTTGTTATCCCTGCCAGGGTGAGGATCGATGGTGTGTGATTTCGGTGTCGAGCCAGCAGCAATGGCAGCGCCTGTGTGAAGTGCTGGAGCGGCCGG
>CBDUUA010000377.1:0-3079 GCA_965370135.1 uncultured Cellvibrionales bacterium | reverse complement strand
GCCGTTGACCCACATGGAGGTAACGTAGAGCACGGTACCGATGGTTGCGAGCCAGAAGTGCGCGTTAATCAGTGCAACACTGTACATCTGTTTGCGACCCCACAGTTGTGGGATCAAGCTGTAGGTCGCACCTATCGATACCATCGCCACCCACCCCAGGGCGCCGGAGTGCACATGGCCGATGGTCCAGTCGGTGTAGTGTGACAGCGCGTTGACCGTTTTGATTGCCATCATCGGGCCCTCGAAGGTCGACATACCGTAAAATGACAGGGAAACCACCAGAAAGCGCAGCACCGGATCGGTGCGCAATTTATGCCAGGCGCCGGACAGCGTCATCATGCCGTTAATCATACCGCCCCAGCTGGGCGCCAGCAGAATCAGGGACATGACCATGCCGACGCCCTGCGCCCAATCCGGCAGTGCGGTGTAATGCAGGTGGTGAGGTCCGGCCCACATGTAGATGGCGATCAAGGCCCAAAAGTGAACAATGGATAAACGGTAGGAGTAGACGGGCCGTTCAGCTTGCTTGGGTACAAAGTAATACATCATGCCCAGAAAGCCCGCGGTCAGGAAAAACCCCACCGCGTTGTGACCATACCACCACTGCACCATGGCATCGGTGGTGCCGGAGTAAACCGAATAGGATTTGGTCAGGCTAACCGGTATTGCTGCGCTGTTGACAATATGGAGCACCGCGATGGTGATGATAAAAGCAGAATAAAACCAGTTGGCGACATACAGGTGAGGAGTTTTGCGCTTCATGATGGTGCCGAAGTAAAGCACGGCGTAGGCCACCCACACCACGGTGATCAAGATATCGATCGGCCATTCGAGCTCTGCGTATTCCTTGCTGGTGGTCCAGCCCATGGGAAGAGTGATCGCCGCTAACACGATGACCAGGGTCCAGCCCCAGAATACAAAGGCAGCCAGGCGGTCTGATATCAGCCTGGCCTGGCAGGTGCGCTGTACTACATAGAGTGAGGTGCCCATTAACGCTGAGCCACCAAAGGCAAAGATAACCGCATTGGTGTGTAGCGGTCGCAGCCGCCCGAAGTGTATCCAGGGTAGGTCGAAGTTGAGAGCGGGCCAGGCGAGTTGGGCGGCGATAATAACACCGACCAGCATACCTACAATGCCCCATACAACGGTCATGATGGTGAATTGCCTGACAACTTTATAGCTGTAGGCCGGGTGATCTGGAGATTTTACGGTTGTGCTCAGTGTGCTCATAGAGTTGACGTCCTGACCATTGAGTGCCGACTTTGTGCCGACTTGTCCAAAGGTTGTTACAGCGGGTTTATCCTGCCGTTGTTCTTATAGCAAGTGTTCTTATAGCAAGTGTTCTTACAGCAAAAAAAACAGCAAAAAAGATAACAAAAAAGATAACAAAAAATGAAAACGCTATTATGGGTTCAGAGTCTAGGTTTTGCTTTGACGTAAATCAATGGCTATTCGGGGCTAAATAAAGCCCTGAATAGCTAATTGTTTGCGTCGGCCGTGTAAATCACTGTCTTTCGGAGGCTTGCGCAGCCCTGACTAGTCATTTGCGCGCCTTTAGTCTTTGCCCTGGATCATCACGTCATCGGCCTGGAAGCCTTTCTCGCCCTTACTGACACTGAACTCCACGCGCTGTCCCTCGCGCAGGCCGCGCTTGCCTTCGCCTTCACCCCTGATAGACCTAAAATGTACGAAAATATCGTCGCCACTATCGCGAGTGATAAAGCCGAAACCCTTGGTGTAGTTAAACCATTTGACCACGCCTTGCTCGCGGGCACCCCGTGAGCGCACTTGCTTGCTGCTGCTTGGGGTAGTGGTAGTGCTTGGGGTGATAGTGGCAGTGCCAGGGGGGATGGTTGCGCCAGAGCGGCCAGCGCCGAGCACGTGGGTGATCATCGAGCTGATCAGGGCGATGGCGGCAAAGGCACTACAGGTGCCGAGGTCGAGACTGAAAATGCTGCCGTTCTGGAAGCCGGCGAATAGCCCGCCGGCGACAAAGCCTATGACGATGGTGATGAGGTAAAGTTGTATGGGACGCATGATGTTCTCTGCTATTGTTGGGTGAATGATAGGTTGGGTGAATGATAGGTTGGGTGAATGATAGATTGTTTTGGCCCAGCCCCACTGGTTCCGTGGCTGATTTCGGCGCGGGCTATTCTAGCACGAAGCAACTCTTAAGTGAGTACCAGTAAGTGAGTCCTAAAGCATCTGGATACTGACCAGTTGTTGCTGCAACTTGGCGGCAGCCCGCTCTTGTCCCACCAGTTTGTTTTTTTCCTTGTCGACCACCGCTGCCGGCGCCTTGGCGACGAAAGCGGGATTGTCGAGCTTGCCGCGGATGCGCAGCAAATCCTTGTTGAGCTTATCGATTTCTTTGTTCAGGCGCGCAATTTCGGCGTCCTTGTCGATCAGCCCGGCCATCGGCACCAGCACTTCCATGGCGCCTACCAGTTGCGTGGCGCATTGAGGCGCTTGTTGCCCCGCTTCGAGCCACTGGATACTGTCGAGCTTGGCCAGCTTTTTCAACAGTTCGTGGTTTTGCTGCAGGCGGCGCCGATCCTCTGTCGAACCATTGTTGAGCAGCAGCGGTAATGGGCGGCCCGGGGCAATGTTCATTTCGCCGCGAATATTGCGTACGCCGATGATCACCGCTTTGAGCCAATCAATATCTGCATTTGCTTCGGGCTGGATCAGCGTGTGATCGCTCTCGGGGTAGGCGCAACACATGATCGTGTCACCGCCTCGACCCGCCAGCGGCGCTACCCGCTGCCATATTTCCTCGCTGATAAAGGGCATAAACGGGTGCAGCAATCGCAGTATTGTCTCTAATACCTGAATCAGGGTGCGCCGGGTGCCGCGTTTCAGGGCTGCGGGTGCTTCGTCGCCATACAAAACCGGCTTGGATAGCTCCAGATACCAGTCGCAGTATTCGTTCCAGATGAACTCGTACAGGGCCTGGGATGCCAGGTCGAAGCGGTAGTGAGCGATGGCGTTTTCAATGTCGGCGTTGGTCTCCTGCAATCGCGACAGAATCCAGCGATCGGCCAGTCCGGTTTCATAGTCGCTGTCACCGTCACCGTCA
>CBDUUA010000376.1:0-3081 GCA_965370135.1 uncultured Cellvibrionales bacterium | reverse complement strand
GGTAAAATCGATAATGCGCTATACCCTGCGACAACTCGAGGTGTTTTTGGCAGTGGCTCATTTTGAGAATATCACCCGGGCGGCGGATAGTCTGGCGATGTCTCAGTCCGCCGTCAGCAGCGCCCTCAGTGGGCTGGAGCAGCAGTTTGCCATCCAGCTATTTGACCGCAGGGGTAAGCGTCTGCAGATCAATGAATCGGGGCGCCTGTTGCGCCCCGGGGCGGAGGCACTACTGGACAGGGCGCGGCAGTTGGAGCGGGATCTTGCCGGTGGGCAGGCTGTGGGCCAGCTTGCTGTCGGCGCTACCTTGACCATAGGCAATTATCTTGCGGTGGAGTTGATCGCTCGATTTATCCAGCAGCACCAGAGCGAAGTCAGCCTGCATGTGGCCAATACCGCCGAGATAGCGCGTAAAGTCGCCAATTTTGATCTCGATGTGGGCCTCATCGAGGGGGATTTGCAGCACCCCGAACTCGAGCTGATTCCCTGGCGCCAGGATGAGCTGGTGGTGTTTTGCGCACCGCAACATCCGCTGGCGCAGCGGGAGCAATTGCAAGATGCGGATTTGCTGGGGGCTCAGTGGATCTTGCGCGAGCCGGGATCCGGTACCCGCCAGGCCTTCGATCGCGCCATGGTCGGCATTCTGCCGCGGCTCAGGGTATTACTGGAGCTGCAGCATACCGAGGCGATCAAGCGGGCGGTAGAGCAGCAACTGGGCATCGCCTGCCTGTCCCGCATCGCCCTCGAGGATGCCTTCGAGGCCGGACGGCTAGTGCCGCTGGCCGTGCCCCAGCGCCAGTTTCGACGCCAGCTCTATCTGCTGCTGCACCGGCAGAAGTATCGAAGTGCGGGTATCGAGAGCTGGCTGGAGCTGTGCCGGCAGGCGGCTCGTGGCGATGCAGGGTAGCGTATAGATTGCCCATAAACCGCGGCCTCAACGGTCGATTTGCGGGCGCTTGGGGCGAATGTGTTCGGTTGTTCTTGGCACCCGAAAAAATCCTGCCCAAACCAGGTCGAATAAATTCGACCCAGTTACAGGCCGAGTGCGTTCGGCCCTGCGGTTGTGTTTGCTCCAAGGGTCGAATTTATTCGATCAGGGCTGCTTACGGGTAAACAGACCGCCTTATGATGGGGTACCGAGTTTTGGCAGGGAACCCTCGCGCTCAAGAAATTCATGAATTTGCTCAAAGGCTTCACTGGCCTCGGGCAGGCTAGCTTCGAAGATATGCCAGACATGCACCATATGGGGCCAGGTTTGTAGCGTCGCGGGCGAGCCGTGGGAGCGGGCTTTGTTGACGTAGCGGCGGGCGTCATCCAACAGCATTTCTGCCGAGCTGGCATGTACCAGCACCGGTGGCAGCCGGGATAGATCGCCAAAGGCGGGAGATATCACGGGAGCGCTCGGGGGGATGCGATTATTGAACCAGCCAAACCACAGCAGCAGGAATTTCGGCACCCGGCGCAATTTGCCAAACTGAGGCCCCAGCATCTCATCGGTTGCTATATTGGATATCATACTGGGGCTGTTGAAAGTGAGGTCGGTGGCGGGGGATAGCGCCACTGCCGCATCGGGCGCGCGCAGGCCATGGTCGCGAATGGATGCGATGAGCGACAGCGTCAGGTTGCCCCCTGCGGAGTCACCCGCGACATAGGCCAGGGCGGCGGGCTCACTGCCATTGGGACCGTTGTCCAGCAGCCAGCGCCAGGCAGTCAGGCAATCATCGATACCGCCACGGCGGCTACCTTCCGGCATCAGACGGTAATCGAGGGAAAATACCGCGCCGCCAATCATGTTGGCAAAGCGGGCGGTGATAGCCCGGTGGCTCCGGGGGCTGCCCATGACCCAGGCGCCACCATGGATGTAGAGCATGCGGCGGGTGGTATCGGCGCCTGGAGGGACTAGCCACTCGCCTTTGATGACACCGTCATTCCAGGGAATGATATCGCCTTGGAACACCACATCGTCGCCAAAACCGTCCATATACTCGCGCAGAACCTTCAGTCGCTTGTGGCGCGGCACACCGACCACCTCCTCGGAAAAGCCCCCCAGGGATTCGATCACAGCGTGGTGGTCGGCACTGGGCGGCCCGTCTCTAAAAGGGGCTTGCACGGGCTGGTCGTAGGGGCGCAGGTCTTCACCCTTGAGGTAGAATTGGGTGATTGCCCACAGCAGTAAAACGATCACGAGTAACCATGTCATTAGGTCTTTTCCTCTGTATCTGAAGGCATCAAGGGCGGCTGCTCGGCGTCCAGGGCCCGTAGCACCCCGGCGTCCCGGTGGTAGATGTCCGGGGCAAAAATCAGCGAGCCGTCGTCCTGCAATTTCGTGGTCCAGTAAAGTAACACCACCGGGAAGCCATTTTTCAGGTACTGCCTGCGGGTCACGCCGCTGCCGAGCAGCTTCTCTATTTGTCGATCCGCCGCTGCGCCTTTGGCGCCCAGTAGCAGTTTGGCTAATTCATAGGGTTTGGCGACCCGAATACAACCCGAGCTGAAAGCGCGGCTCGATTGTTTAAACAGGTATTTACTGGGTGTGTCGTGCAGGTAAACCAGGTGCTCGTTGGGGAAAATAAACTTGACCGTCCCCAGGGCGTTCCAGGGGCCGGGACGCTGGCGGATCATATAGGGAAAGGGGCGTGCGGGATAGAGTTGCCAGTCGAGACTGTGAGGGTCGACCTTGTCGCCCTGGAAGGTCAACACATCCATGTGATTTTTTTGCAGGTAGTCGATGTCAGCCTTTATGGCCGGCAACACATCTTCGTTCAGTATGGTCTGCGGCACTGTCCAGGTGGGATTCCACTCGAGGTAGCTAATACGGCTTTTCAATACCGGGGTTTGGCGATAGGGTCGACCAACCTGGATGGCGGAGGACCAGCTGAACTGATCGTCCTGCACCAGGTAGAGCACATAGCCGGCGATGTCGACCAGCAGGAAGTCTTCACCGAGGCTTTTCAGGAACCAGCGCATGCGCTCGAGGTTGGCCCGAATCTGGTCGATCCGGTAGCCGACGGGCTGGTTCATCGCCGCCAGGGTGGCGGGCCCGACGATGCCGTCTGCCGCGAGAATATGGCGGCTTTGGAA
>CBDUUA010000375.1:0-3086 GCA_965370135.1 uncultured Cellvibrionales bacterium | reverse complement strand
CCCGTCGTTGCGCGGCTTTGGCAGCATCACGCAAATGAGGATTGATTTGGGAAAGTACCTTACTTTTCATGGGTTCATTATACCTTACATAAGTCATTAGAACGACACACAAGACAGGAAACACTATGAACACCGCTCCCATCATCTCCAAAGTCTGGAGCTTCTGCACCACCCTGCGCGACGACGGCGTCAGCTACGGTGACTACCTGGAGCAACTCACCTACCTGATCTTCCTCAAGATGGCGGACGAATATGCCAAACCGCCATACAAGCGCGATGTCGGTATTCCCGCCGGCTACGACTGGCAGAGCCTGAAATCAAAACGCGGCGCGGAGTTGGAAGGGCATTACATTGAACTGCTGCGCGAGCTTGCCACCCGCAAGGGCATGCTCGGGCAGATTTTCACCAAGGCGCAAAACAAGATCCAGGACCCGGCCTGCCGACATTTATACCCGAGATGGACGCTCGACTTGCCGCAGCCCGGAATATCCTGGCAGGCGCCCCTGCCATGCGCTGGTGGTATGCGTGTTTGATTTGCCGCAGCTGTCGATGTTCCGGCAACCGGGTTTGTTAATCTTCACCTTGAGTCTGGCGAAGCTCACTCTCAAAAAGGAGGGGCCAGGGTCAAGTACCTGAAAACGCGCGCAAGTTATAAATGTTGTGATGCACACTCTCCAGCGACAGTTTTCCGATATCGGGATGCAGCGGATTGATCACCGCGATGTCCTCCAGTCCCTCGGCCACCGCCGAGCTGGGAACCCGTAACAGCAATGCCTTTTTTGACTCCAGCCACTGGGACCCAATTTTTTGCGTGGCTGCGGGGCAGGGAAAGTGAAGCCAGTTTTCAGCGAGTTCTTTAACTGACAGGGTGGCAGCCGAAACCCTGGCTGTCAGGGAGTAAATGCCGAGGGCATAGGTTTTGGGCGCCAGCCGTGGGCTGGGTATATAGTTTGCCATTTCCAGCATGGCCACTGCAGGGGAGAAAGCCATATAAATGACCGGCAGTCCCACCCGGTTCCATCGAGCTCCCCCGGTATAACTTGCGCCGGTGCCCGAAAGATCAGAGAGGTGTACTAGCGGCCCGATCCGATACAGTCTCACTGTTGATAAGCCCTGTTGATAAGCGCTATTGCAAAGCGCTATGAAAAGTCGCCGCAGGCGATTTTATCCAGAGTTTCCCCGACCATTCGACGCCCCTCAAAAGTGTCCAGCAGTTCAATGGGTTGCAGTCCGCCCAGGGCAATCACCGTGGACTGAAACCATGCTGACGCCATATCGGGGTCACCAAATACCTGGTCTGCCTTGCGCAGAACCCGCAGGGTATCCAGCGTGCTTTCAGATTGATGTGCGCCGAGCGCCTTGCGCGAATACACCCTGCTTAGATTGCTGCTGGAGATATCGAGCAAACGACTGAATAGATCACGATAGCCGTAAAGCCCAACGGCCGCTTTGACAACCGCGCCGGAGATCCCTTTGTGGACGGCTCTCAAGTAGGCCTCGCGATCTGTAAAAACCTCCTCCGGTACAGGTACGCGTTCAATTTTAATCTGCGTGGTCGATGGTGAAGGCATGGGGGCACCGTAGTAGTGAAGAGTAGTGAGAGTAAGAAGAGCGGTGAGCCTGGATCAGTGAGTGGATTATAGCACTCGGATGGCGTCATGTGAACGACGCAAGAACGTCATGGTGACGATTGCGGTGGGAGCGAATGGTGGCGATGAAGGGTGGCAATATGGGCAGTACCGGACGTCCCCGGGCATGGAAAAATCTGTCAATGGGCCGCCCTCAGGCAGCGGCGAACACCATTAGCAGCGTTTGAAAATTAGCGAGGTGTTGATGCCGCCGAAGGCAAAATTATTGCTCATCGTATATTCGGCGTCTATTTGACGACCGCCTTCCATGATGTAGTCCAATTCGCCACAGCGTGGATCGGGGTTGCGCAGATTGAGGGTGGGGGTAAACCAGCCGTGGTTCATCATCTCAATCGTGGCCCAGGCCTCTACCGCGCCACAGGCGCCGAGGGTATGGCCGAGGTTCCCCTTCAGGGTGCTGATAGGTATGCGCGTGCCGAATAAAGCCTGGGTGGCGGTGGACTCGGCGATATCACCGCGATCGGTGGCGGTGCCGTGGGCATTCACATAGGCGATGGCCTCCGGTGGCAACGCCGCATCCTGCAATGCCAATTCCATGGCGATACGCATGGTGTTGGTGTCGGGTTGAGTTACGTGGCCGCCGTCGGCATTGGTGCCGTAGCCGACAATCTCGGCGTAGATGTTGGCGCCCCGGGCGCGGGCGTGTTCCAGCTCTTCCAGAATCAGGCTGCCGGCGCCCTCGCCGATAACCAGCCCATCGCGGTCGCGATCGAAGGGTTTGGGTGTCTGTTGCGGCTGCTCGTTGAGGGTGCTGGTGGCATAGAGGGTGTCGAACACCGCCGCCTCGGTGGGGCAGAGCTCTTCGGCGCCGCCGGCTACCATCAGGGTTTGCTTGCCGTATTTGATTGCTTCATAGGCATAACCGATGCCTTGGCTGCCAGAGGTACAGGCGCTTGAGGTGGTGATGATGCGCCCCTTGAGGCCAAAAAATACGCCGATGTTGATCGCCGCAGTATGGCCCATCATGCGGATATAGGTAGTGGCGGTGACGCCGGTCATATCGTGGTTGGTCAGCATATTGGTGAAATCGCGGGTCGCCTCGGTGCTGCCGGTGGAGGAGCCGAAGGAGACGCCGGTGGCGCCGCTTTGCAATACGGGATCACCGAGAAGTCCGGCGTCGATCAGCGCCAGTTCCGAGGCGCGGGTGGCGAGCAGTGCGACCCGGCCCATGGCGCGGGTTTGCTTGCGGGTATAGTGTGCAGGGGTTTCAAAGTCGAGCACCGGGCCGCCCAGTTTGGTGCTCATGTTTTTGTAGCGCTCCCAATCGGGCATATAGCGTATACCGCTCACACCCCCCTTGAGATTGGCCTCGAAACTGCTCCAGTCGCTGCCCAGGGATGTCAGCGCACCGATGCCGGTGACGACTACGCGTTTTTCCATTAAACCTGGACTCCGCAATGAGAAGGTGCGCAAGCTTGAATATTGTTGGTCATAGCG
>CBDUUA010000374.1:0-3094 GCA_965370135.1 uncultured Cellvibrionales bacterium | reverse complement strand
CAGAAAAACGCTGACAGTGTTTGCTGTTAGTGGCTGGCTGAGGGAAAATAGGCGCCCTTTGCCAACTGTCAGCAGCTGGCCCAAAATCCCAAACCCCAAACAGGAGTATTTACCATGCCGTCCCGTTCCGAATTAGCGAATGCTATTCGCGCCCTGAGTATGGATGCGGTGCAGCAGGCCAACAGCGGTCATCCCGGTGCGCCCATGGGGATGGCGGATATCGCCGAGGTGCTGTGGAACGATTTTCTGCGACACAACCCGGCCAACCCACAGTGGCCCAACCGCGATCGCTTTGTGCTGTCCAACGGCCACGGCTCGATGCTGGTGTACTCGCTGTTACACCTCAGCGGCTATTCGCTGCCGATCGAGGAACTGAAGAATTTTCGCCAGTGGCATTCAAAAACCCCGGGTCACCCCGAGTACGGCGATGTCCCTGGGATCGAAACCACTACCGGGCCGCTGGGGCAGGGGCTCAGCAATGCCGTGGGTATGGCGATTGCCGAAAAAACCCTGGCGGCACAGTACAATCGACCGGGCCACGCCGTTATCGATCACCACACCTATGTGTTTCTTGGGGATGGCTGCCTGATGGAAGGCATCTCCCACGAAGTCTGTTCGCTGGCCGGCACCCTGGGGCTGGGCAAGTTAATCTGCTTCTACGACGACAACGGCATTTCCATCGACGGCGAAGTCGATCAGTGGTTTACCGATGATACCCCGGCGCGATTCAGGGCTTATGGCTGGCATGTTGTCGCCGGCGTGGATGGCCACGATGCAGCGGCGGTGAAAGCCGCCACCGAACAAGCTCGTGCCGAGAGTGGCAAACCCAGCTTGATTTGCTGCAAAACCATTATTGGCAAGGGCTCGCCCAACAAGCAGGGCCGGGAAGTCTGTCACGGCGCGCCGCTGGGGGCGGAGGAAGTAGCGCTGGTGCGCCAAACCCTGGGCTGGCAGCATCCCCCCTTTCATATTCCCGAGGATTACTACGCTGCCTGGAGTGCGCTCGCCGCCGGCGAACAGGCCGAAGCACAGTGGCAACAGCAGTTTGCCGCCTATGCGTCTGCGCACCCCGAGTTGGCGGCGGAATTGCAGCGCCGCCTGGACGGCGACTTTCCGGCAGGATTTGCCGCCGCTGCCGGTGCCTATATTCACCAGTGCCAGCGCGATGGCGCGTCGATTGCCAGTCGCAAGGCCTCGCAGAACTGCCTTAATGCCTACGGCCCCTTGTTGCCGGAATTACTGGGTGGCTCGGCGGATTTGGCCGGCTCCAACCTGACTCTGTGGCAGGGCTCAAAAGGCATTAGCAAGCAAGACGCCAGCGGCAACTACCTCTACTACGGTGTGCGTGAATTCGGCATGACGGCGATTATCAGCGGCATTGCCCTGCACGGGGGGTTTATTGCCTACGGCGCTACCTTCCTGGTGTTTATGGAATACGCTCGCAATGCCTTGCGCATGGCGGCGCTGATGGGGCAGCGCAATATCCAGGTCTATACCCACGATTCCATCGGTCTGGGTGAAGACGGCCCCACCCACCAGCCGGTGGAGCAGATAGCCAGTCTGCGCGCAACCCCCAATTTGTCGACCTGGCGGCCCTGTGACACCGTCGAAACCGCGGTGGCCTGGCGCGCAGCACTGGAGAAAAAAAACGGCCCCACCGCGCTGGTGCTGTCCCGTCAGGGCTTGCCCCATCAGGCGCGCAGCGACGAGCAGTTGGCGGCGGTCAGTCGCGGTGGCTATACCCTGGTGGACTGTGAGGGTGAACTTGAGGCCATTATTATCGCCACCGGTTCCGAGATCGGTATCGCGGTTGCGGCGCAAGCCGAGTTGGCACAGCAGGGCCATAATGTGCGGGTGGTTTCCATGCCCTGCGTCGATGTATTCGAGGCCCAGGATGATAGCTGGCGGCAAGCGGTATTGCCCGCCGGCGTGCGCAAGCGGGTAGCGGTGGAGGCGGGTGTCAGCAGTCCGTGGTTCAAGTATGTGGGTCTCGACGGCGCGGTCATCGGCATCGACCGCTTTGGCGAGTCCGCCCCCGGCCCGTTGTTGATGGAGAAATTTGGTTTTACCTCTGCCGCCATATGTGCGGCGGTCGCGGGACTGCTGCGCAGGTGACAGCTGCGGTGACCGAGGGCGGAGTCTGCCGCCTGGCCATCAATGGCTATGGCCGGATTGGCCGCAGTGTACTGCGCGCCCTGTACGAGTCTGATCGCGGTGGATCCCTGCAGGTGGTCGCCATCAATGAGCCGGCAGACACCAGTACTATGGCGCATTTGACCCGTTACGACTCAACCCACGGGCGATTTCCAGGCCGGGTTGGCTGCGAAGACGACCAGTTGATTATTAATGGAGATGCTATCGAAACGCTGCATTCGGCGCAGATCGAAAACCTGGACTGGTCTGCTCTGGGTATCGATATGGTGCTGGAGTGCAGTGGTCGTTACAGCACCCGCCGTGAGGCCGAGGCTCATGTTGCCGGTGGCGCCGGGGCCGTGTTGTTTTCCCAGCCGGCGCAAGCGGATGTCGATGCCACCATCGTCTATGGTGTGAATCACCGGCAGCTGCTCCCCGGGCAGCGCATCCTGTCGGCCGCATCCTGCAGCACCAACGCGGTGGTGCCGGTCATCGATGCTATCGAAAAAGTCTTTGGCGTGGAATACGGGCTGATTACCACTATTCACTGCGCCATGAATGACCAGCCGGTCATCGATGCTTATCACCATACCGATATGCGCAAGACCCGCAGCGCCATGCATTCGATTATCCCTGTCGAAACCGAGTTGGCCCGGGGTATTGATCGGGTAGTGCCGACACTGGCGGGTCGCTTCAAGGCCCAGGCCATGCGGGTACCGACCATGAATGTATCGGCTATCGACCTGTCGATCGCGGTGTCGGAGGATGTCGATGAAGTGCTGGTCAATGCCGCGCTGCGGCGAGCCAGCGAAACCGATTATTGTGGTGTGTTGGGTTACACTGAAGAGCCGCTGGCCTCTTGTGATTTTAACCACGACCCGCATTCTGCGATCGTGGATGCCAGCCAAACCCGGGTCGCGGGTGGCCGTCTGGTGAAGATATTGATCTGGTTTGACAACGA
>CBDUUA010000373.1:0-3095 GCA_965370135.1 uncultured Cellvibrionales bacterium | reverse complement strand
TGTTGCTCAATCAGATGTTGCTCAATCAGATGCTGCGCGACCAGGTGTTGCTCTACCGGAGCCGGTGCGCTCACCTCCAGCACCACATCATAGCGAAACTGTGATAGCTCATTCTGGTAGCGGCCTGACTTGAGTTGTACCGATACCGCGCGAATGCTGTCGATATCCTCGGCGAGGCGATAAAACAGTGCCGGATCCAGCACCAATTCCTGCTCTTCACCCAGGCGCTTTTGAATCCGGGCGCGCAGCGTGTCCGTCGATTCTGAGGCCTTGGCCCTGTAGCATTCCACGCTGGTAAAAAACAGGGCGCGGGTATTGAGACTGGTGATATCACCAATAAAAATACGGCCGCCATGCTGCAGTAATTGGCAGGCTTGGTGCACCACGTCGATCAAGTATTCCACGCTGACAAAATGTTGGCTGACGGAGTTGAGTACCACCGTGTCAAACTGCTCCCCCCGCAGTTGTAGCAGTTGGTCTGCGACCAATACCGAGGCTTTCATGTCGGCATCGATGTCGGTCGCTACAGCTAACTGCTGCTGCAGTTGGGCGACCGATACGCTGGAGTAGTCGGTGGCGTGATAATAGTCACAGTGGGGCGCCACGCCAAACAGTATCAAGCCGGTGCCGGCGCCGATTTCCAGCACCCGCCGCGGTTTTCCTGCGACGATGCGTTTGACGGTGGCATCGACCCATTGGCGCATATCGTCGGCGGCAAGGGGCTGGGAGGTATAGCTACTGTTCCAGCCGCTGATGTCGAAGCGGCTGTCCACTGCATGATCCTGCTGCTCGTAGGTGCCGTCCCATACGTCCTGCCATTGTGACAATTGCTGCCGTTGCCGCGGGTCTGATACGCCCTGGGGCTTTGCATCCAGTACCAGGTAGGCGAATAATCGGCGGTCACCGCCACTGCCGTCGCTGGCGATTACCGCGCAGTCGCGAACTTCGGGGTGTTGTTTGATATGACTTTCGACTTCTCCGGTTTCTACCCGGTGGCCGCGGATCTTGACCTGGCCGTCGAGGCGGCCGAGATACTCGATATTACCATCATTGCCCAGGCGAGCGAGGTCACCACTGCGATACAGCTTGCCTGTCGCTACCAGCGGGTGCTGGATAAAGCGCTGGGCGGTTAGCTCCGGCCGCTGCCAATAACCGCTAGCGAGGCACTGACCGCTAATACACAGCTCGCCGCTGTCACCGGCGGCGACGGCTTGTAAATTCTGGTCAAGGATCAAGATGTCGGTATTGTCGATCGCGCGGCCGATGGCCGGCAGGGTGGGCCAGCTAGCGACGTCGCCGGGCAGGGTGTAGGCGGTGACCACATGGGTTTCCGAGGGGCCGTAGTGATTGTGCAATCGACAATCCGGTGATTGCCTGAAAAAATCGGCGATAAAACGGTTGATCTGCAGTTGCTCTCCCGCGGTAACCACGTCCTTGAGTGATGTCGGCAGGGGGCCATAGCTCACCGCCACTTCCAGTAGCTGCTGTAAGGCGACAAAGGGCAGGAACAGCCTCTCGATGGTGTGTTCGACAATAAATGCGAGCAGTTTGACCGGATCGCGACGGGTTTCCTCGGCAATAAAAAACAGCGTGCCGCCGCTTGCCCAGGTTGAGAAAAACTCCTGGAAATGCACGTCGAAACTCAGTGGTGTGAATTGTAACACCCGGGCGGGCAGGGCGAGACCCGGTTGTTGCAGTTGCCACTGGATCAGGTTGATCAGCGCGCGGTGGGGCATAGCCACCCCTTTCGGGGCGCCGGTGGAGCCGGAGGTGTAGATAATATAGGCAAGCTGGTCATCGCTCATGGGTCCGCCGCTTGGCGGTAAACTCTCACTGGCAGTGCCTTGAACTTCTTCCATGGTCAACACTACAGTGTCGCCATCAAATAGTCGGCAGTGTTCGCCGGAGGCCAACACCAGCCTGGCGGCACTGTCCCCAACCATCATATTCAGTCGCTGTCTGGGGTAGGCGGGATCCAGTGGCACATAGGCGGCGCCCACCTTCAGTGTCGCCAGCACTGCGATTCCGAGGTCCACGCCGCGATTGATGCAGATGCCGATGCGCTCGCCGCAGCCAACTCCCCTTGCCAGCAGCTGCCCGGCGAGAGCATCGGAGTGCTGATCCAGTTGCCGGTAGCAAAGCGCACGGCTGTCATCCTGTACGGCGATCGCATCGGGAGTCAGCTGACATTGTCGGCTAAAAAAATCGTTAACCACGCTTATCCTTGCCACTGTTGGTCTCGATACTGTTGGTTTCGATACTGTTGGTTTCGAGAATACAGCAGGGTGCGGTGGTTGTTTAGCGGGGCGCATACCATGGTTATGGAAACCGAAGCTCCAGTTTGAACGGGATTGTCAGGGGTAAATCGATGCCGGGTCACATCTTAGGAGTCGGAAAGCGCCTGATTATCCTGCAATACCTGTAGCAGGTCACTCACAAGTTTAAAATTGTCGAGGGCTTCGGTATCGAGGATGATGCCAAAGCGCTCGTCGAACTCGGCCATAATGGACAGCTCGCCCAGCGAATCCCAGCCCTCCACATCGTCCCGCCTGGTGTCGGCGGTGATGTTGTCAAGAGGTTCTTCAAAGATCTCAGCCAGCATCACGAGAGCCTCGTCGATACTGATTGCGGTCACAGTTGACATACTCTTTGTTCCTCAACACTCAAGGGCGATAACAGGATTGCGATTAAACCAAGAGGCCAGGAGGCCGGAAACCCTGGCAAATAGTTCAAACCACCGTTAAAAAATAGCAGCTGCGGCGCGAACCCGCTATTCGCTTCACTCATCAATTGCTGCCCAGTCAGGTCGGTGACACTCGAAGTAGCTGCGAATGCGCTGTTTGAAATTGCTTAGCACAACAATCTGCGGCGGCTGCTGCCGATCAGCATCGGTGAATTCTGGGATGTCCGGCGCCCGGAGGGCTGCGGGTGGCGCGAGCGATATAGTAGCGGGAGAATATACTGTTTCATGGCCTGTTTGAGAAGAAAATTCTTGATCAAACCGCGCATTTTTAATGCTCGGCGGCAGGCTATACTCTCTTTATTGCTTATTGCTTATTGCTTATTGCTTATTGCTTATTGCTTATTGCTTATTG
>CBDUUA010000372.1:0-3108 GCA_965370135.1 uncultured Cellvibrionales bacterium | reverse complement strand
CTAAGCACATCGGATTTGCCTTGCGCCATGGTGATACTCCCTACTTTATTTGATTCAGAACGCCTTGCTATTTTGTGAGCCCAGCTTAGCCCCTTCCAGCATGTGCTGCGCACAACTCGGCGCCAGACAGTCTGACAACGCCAGTTTCTCGGGCATTGACCCGAGCACTTGAAACGCCGCAGCCAAAAGAGACGGCAAAGCATAACGACTCTAGCGAAAAATTGGCTTAAATCCCCGTAATCTTATGGGGGGCACTTTAGTAGCTGAATGGAGATTCCCGGAGTGGGCCAGATCAGCGATTACCGGTTTGTAACACTGAGCACTTCACCGGCGTTTATCCCGGGATTTTTGCTTGCGCACATGGGTTTTCAAGCGCTGCCGCTTGGCGTGCTGGCGTGGTGTCAGGGTGTTGCGGCGCCCGGCGAAGGGGTTTTCATGGCCGCGAAACTGAATTCTTATCGGCGTACCGAATAATTTCAACTCGCGCCGAAATACCTTTTCCAGGTAGCGCCGGTAACTGGCGGGCACCGCGTCGATCTGATTGCCGTGAATGACCACGATGGGGGGATTGGCGCCGCCGGGGTGCGCATAGCGCAACTTGATGCGCCGGCCGTTCACCAGGGGGGGAGCATGTTCCGTCACCGCATCTTGCAGTATGCGGGTCAGCCTCGGCGTGGACAGGTCGGCGGTGGCCGCTTGATAAGCCGCATCGATACTCTGGTACAGATTGCCGACACCGCTGCCGTGCAAGGCCGATATATAGTGCACCGTGGCAAAGTCGATGAAGTGCAGGCGGCGATCAATATCGGCTCGTATTTGACGCCTCTGGGCATCGTCCAGCCCGTCCCACTTGTTGACTGCCAGCACCAGCGCGCGACCGCTATCGAGGGCATAGCCCAACAGGTGCATATCCTGGTCGACGATATTTTCCTGGCCGTCCATGACCAAAATAACCACATTGGCATCCTGCACTGCTTGCAGCGCCTTGACGATGGAAAACTTCTCGACCGTCAAACTCACGTTCTTTCGCCGCCGCACCCCCGCCGTGTCAATCAGGGTATAAGACTTTTCATCCCGCTTGAAATCAATGTAAATGCTATCCCTGGTAGTGCCGGGCTGATCGTAGACTACCACCCGATCTTCCCCCAGCATGCGATTGACCAGAGTGGATTTACCCACATTGGGACGACCGATGATGGCGATCTTCAGGCCTTTCGGATCCGTCGCCGCACCCTGCCCTGACTCGACTTCAGGAAAAGCCTCTGACATGGCCTCCAGCATGGAGGGGATACCGCGACCATGACTGGCCGACACCGGCCAGGGCCGCCCGAGGCCAAGCTCATAGAAATCGAGCAGTGCCAATTCCGGGTCGAGGCCGTCGGTTTTATTCACCAGCAGAAATGCGGTTTTTCCGGTTTGGCGCAGGTGATCGGCTATCGCGCGATCCGCCGCCATCAAACCCTCCCTGGCATCAACCAGCAGCAGAATGATATCGGCCTCATCGATCGCCTGCAGCGACTGCGACGCCATCGCCGCATCGATACCCTCCTCGCTACCACTAATACCGCCGGTATCGATGACGATAAAGCCGCGATCCGCAAAGCGTGCTTCGCCGTATTTCCGATCCCGGGTGAGGCCCGAATAATTGGCGACCAGGGCATCCCGCGAGCGGGTAATGCGATTAAACAGTGTGGACTTGCCGACATTGGGCCGTCCCACCAGCGCGACTACAGGAAGCATGGTCTGGCACTCTCAGCATAGGAACTTTTGGAGTAGAAACTTTTGGAGTAGGAACTTTTGGCGTAGAAACTTTTGGCGTAGGAAAGCTCAGCTTTGCAACTCTTGGCTTTGCAGCTCTTGGCTTTGCAACTCTTGGCTTTGCAACTCTCGGCTTTGCAGCTCTTGGCCTTGCAACTCTCGGCTTTGCTATGGGCGCTCAAGGGTCAGCACTCAGTTGCGCAGCTGATAGGCGGCGAGCTTGCCTTTGTTGCCGTAGACGTAAATGGTATCGCCCCTGGACAATATCGGCGCCTGCACCCCCTTGGAACCCAGTTTGACGCGAGCGACAAATTCACCCTCGACCTGGGACAATATATGCACATAGCCCTCATAGTCAGCCACTGCCAGAAAGTTATTGAAGGTCGCAGGAGCGGACAACTTGCGATACCCCAGCTCTTCATTAGACCAGCGAATATTGCCGGTTCGCTGATCCGCGGCCACCACCGAACCATCGGCATCGATATAGTAGACATTACCGAAGCCATCGGCCAAGCCCACATAGCTGGAAGCATCCTGGTACCACAGGATGCGGCCTGAGGCGGGATCGAAGGCGGCAATTTGCCCCTGGTAACTGACTGCATACAGCGCCTTGGACAACAATAGGGGCTGGCCGTCAATATCCACTACGCGCTCGATCTCTGACTCGCCCTGCGCCATGGCAACCCGCCCTTCCCAGGCAACCGCACCGCTATTGACATCGGCCGCCACCAATTTGCCATTGGCGAAGGCGGCAAACACCATGTCATGTTCAATCACCGGCGCAGCGGTACCCCGCAGGGTCAGAACCGGCACCTGGCTGCTGTATTCCCACAGCGACTCACCATTGACAGCGTTGAGCGCATATAGTTTGCCATTGAAGGTTTGTACCACTACCACTTCACCATCAGTGGCCGGTGGCGCCAGAACCTCACCGCTCACTCCTACCCGCCAGAGCGGCTCGCCGTCCTCCTGTCCCAGGGCGATCACCTCTCCCCCCGGGGTACCTAAAAGCAGCAGTCCTTCACCGACGCCGACACCACCGGTGATATCGGCCTTCACATCGGTCTTCCAAATTATCTTGCCCTTGAAGCGATCCAGTGCCAGCACATCGCCATCGGCATCAACGGCATAGATAACATCGCCATCGATAGCCGGCTGCAAGCGATTGAATTTCTTGCCCTGGCCCTGACCGATATTTCGGCTCCACAGTTTCTTTAATTTGATCTGGGGCTTAAAATCAACCAGCTTCGCCGGTTCCAGCATTTCATCCTTGGCGCTGTTAGAACCACAGGCCATTAACAAACCGATCAGGGTGGCGAGCACCCCCCCTCGCAGGATAATGGGTAGTGC
>CBDUUA010000371.1:0-3118 GCA_965370135.1 uncultured Cellvibrionales bacterium | reverse complement strand
TCCGGCGATTTTCGCGCTGCAGTTTCTTGAGGTGGCGCTTTACTGCCGCGGCCTTGTTGCGCTTGCGCACGGTGGTGGGCTTCTCGTAGTACTCACGACGCCGTACTTCGGCCATGATGCCGGCTTTTTCGCAGGAGCGCTTGAAGCGGCGCAGGGCGATGTCAAAGGGCTCGTTTTCTCTAACTCTAACTTCTGGCATGGATTTCTCTGTCCGTTGTTACTGAATATTGACTGAATTTTGCCTCGCCAGCAGGTGTAGCGCTGGCTCGAGGGGGCGGAATTCTATACTGGCTGGCAACAAAATGCAAAGCGCTCTTCTCGCTGCCTATGGCATGAATTAGAATGCGCTTTTTGCGCTTCTTTACGTTTTTTTGGGGGTAGTGGTTGTATGCGGGTTCTGGGTATCGAAACATCCTGCGACGAGACCGGGGTCGCCATCTACGATAGCGAGGAGGGGTTGCTGGCTCATAAACTCTATAGCCAGGTTGCCCTGCATGCCGAGTACGGCGGTGTGGTGCCGGAACTGGCCTCCCGCGACCATATTCGCAAAACCCTGCCGCTGATCCAGCAAACCCTGGCCGAAGCCGGTCTCGAGGGGTCGCAGATCGACGGCCTTGCCTATACCGCCGGACCCGGCCTGGTGGGCGCATTGATGGTGGGAGCCGCGATTGCGCGATCCCTCGCCTACGCCTGGTCGGTGCCGGCGCTGGCGGTGCATCACATGGAGGGGCATTTGCTGGCGCCTATGCTGGAACCGGATGCGCCGCAATTCCCCCTGGTGGCACTGCTGGTATCCGGTGGCCATACCCAGCTGGTGCGAGTGGACGCCATTGGCCGCTACCAGATGCTGGGTGAGTCCCTGGACGACGCCGCCGGTGAAGCCTTCGACAAAACCGCTAAAATGCTGGGTTTACCCTACCCGGGTGGGCCGCAGGTGGCGCAATTGGCGCGCAGTGGCAAGCTCGGCCGCTACCGCTTTCCGCGACCCATGACCAACAGGCCGGGGCTGGATTTCAGTTTTAGCGGGCTCAAAACCTTTACCCTCAATACCATTGCCGGCGAACAAAAAAATGGCCAGCCGCTGGATCCCCAGACTCGAGCGGACATTGCCGCTGCTTTTGAAGAGGCGGTGGTGGATACCCTGGTACTGAAATGCCGTCGAGCTCTGCAGCAAACCGGCTTACAGCAGTTGTTGATCGCCGGTGGGGTGAGTGCCAATGTGCAGCTGCGGCAGAGCCTGGAGCACATGTTGGCCCGCCTGGGTGGTCGGGTGTTCTATGCCCGCCCCGAATTTTGCACCGACAACGGCGCCATGATTGCCTACGCCGGTTGCCAGCGCCTGCTGGCCGGGCAGCGGCAGGATTTGACTATTGAAACCCGGGCCCGCTGGCCGCTGTCGGAGCTAAGTCCGCTGTAAATCGGTGGCATAGAGCGTTTTGCCGGATAGCACGTTTTGCTGTTTTGCTGTTTTGCTGAATAGTACATTTTGTCGGAGAGTGCATGGATATTGTGTATATACGGGATTTACGAATCGATACCGTCATCGGCATTTACGACTGGGAGCGAGAGGTGCGCCAGACGGTCAGCCTCGATCTGGAGATGGCCACCGATATCCGCGTGGCGGCAGCGTCCGATAGTATTGAAGATACCCTGAACTACAAGGCCGTCGCCAAGCGCCTGATCCAGTTTGTCGGGGAGAGCCAGTTTCAGCTGGTGGAGACCTTGTCCGAGCGCTGCGCCGCGCTGGTGCTCGAAGAGTTTGCGGTGCCGTGGTTGCGCTTGCGCTTGAGCAAGCCCGGGGCGGTGCGTGGTTCCAGGGACGTGGGCATTGTTATTGAGCGGGGAATCATCGAGCGCGGAGCGAAGGCCTGAGATGACGCGGGTCTATCTTTCACTGGGCAGTAATATCGAACCACAGCGCTATTTGAAGAATGCGCTGGCGGCACTGCGTGCCGACTTCGGCGAGCTGATCGTGTCGCCAGTATACGAAAGCCTGGCCGTGGGCTTTGACGGTGACAATTTCCTCAACCTGGTGGTGGCTATCGACACCGATCTTACCGTGGCATCCCTGAGCAGCCTGTTGCGCGAGCTGGAAGAGGCCAACGGGCGGCAGCGGCAAACCACCAAGTTTTCCTCTCGCACCCTCGATATCGATATCCTTACCTACGGCGACGCCGTTGGCGTGATCGACGGTGTTCAATTGCCGCGCAGGGAGATAGAACGCTACGGCTTTGTACTCAAGCCGCTGGCGGATATTGCCCCCGAACAGCGCTATCCGGTCTCGGGCATCAGCTATGGCGCCATGTGTGAGCAGTTGTTGGCGGGGGACGAATCGCTTTGGCGGGTGGCTGTCGATTTATAAGGTCTGTCACTGCTGGCCCGCGAGCTAATCGCCGACTGAGCGCCCGCCATCCACGGTAATGATTTGTCCGGTGATATAGGGGGCCTGGGTGGCGAGGAACCAGGCGGCGCGGGCGATATCGGCGGCCTCGCCCCGGCGCCCCAGCGGGATTTTATCCAATATTTTCTGCTTATCCTGCGCCGGGATGGCGGTGTCGCCGGCGGGCCAGAGAATGGCCCCGGGGGCGATGCCGTTGACCCGCACGGTGGGGCTGGCCTCCAGCGCCAGGGATTCAGTGAGCATGGCGAGACCGGCTTTGGCGATGCAGTAGATCGGGTGCTTCAACAGCGGCCGGTTGGCATGAATATCGACCATATTGATAATGCAGCCCTGGCTGGCGCGCAGTGCCGGCAGACAGGCCTGGCTGAGAAAAAATGGCCCTTTCAGGTTGCTGTTCATCAGGTCTTGCCACTGGTCTTCGTCGACCTGCCCCAGTGGTGTCGGGTAAAAGCCCGAGGCATTGTTAATCAGCACATCGAGTCGACCCCAGCGGGCAAGCAATTGCCCCACCATGGACTCAATGGCCGCAATATCACCCAGTGAGGCGGCCAGGCCGATGGCGCTGTCGTCTCGAAGCCGGCACAGTTCAGCGACCAGGGTGTCGGCGGCGCTGCGGGATTCGCGGTAGTGAATGGCGACTCGAAAGCCCTGGCCATGGAAATGCCGCGCCAGCGCGGCCCCCAGCCGGTGTGCGGCCCCGGTAATCAGCACTACGGC
>CBDUUA010000370.1:0-3120 GCA_965370135.1 uncultured Cellvibrionales bacterium | reverse complement strand
CCACGCACTTAAAACCTGGGTTCCAGCCAAAAGAACGCTGGAATGACAGTGGTTTTTGCTTATCTTAGTGCCATTCGAGTCTGACCCTGGTTTCTCGATATTATTGTACAATTCGCATGTTTTGTACATTTTGATTATAATGAGACATCTCATCCTAAGGAGACATCGCATGCGATACGTATCTGCTACCGAGGCCAAACAAAAACTTGCGTCTATTCTGGATGCGGCGCAAACCGAGCCGGTGATGATCCGCCGACAAAATCGTGAAATCGCTGTCATGCTCTCGCCAAGGGAATATGAACGCTTGTGCGGAATGAATATATCTGAATTTGAACAGTTCTGTGATCAAATCGGTGAAGCTGCCGCGAAGCGTGGGTTGACAGAAGACAAACTCAACTCGATTCTGCAAGAATGAGCAGTGTCGAACGACTGGTTTTCGACACCAACACGCTCATTAGCCATCTTCTGATTCCTTCCGGCATCCCGGCTCAAGCTGTCCGCAAAGGTCTGCATAAAGGACAACTCATTGCTTCCGATGCAACCCTGGGTGAGTTAGCCAAGGTAATTGCCCGTCCAAAATTTGATCGTTATCTTTCTATTGAAGATCGACAACAATTTTTCAGATTATTTGGGCGTGTCATTGAACACGTAACGATCATCAGAAACATCCAGGCCTGCAGGGATTCGCAAGATGACAAATTCCTGGAACTTGCGGTTAACGGGCGAGCAACTACGATCGTAACGGGCGATCAAGACCTGCTGATATTGAACCCCTATCAGTCGATTCAAATCGTTACACCGAAAAAATATCTGAAAGGTGATCAAGATTCATAGAAAACCATCACCCTTCGCCCCAATATCGATTTGGTATCCTGACTTCAAAAAATATTAGGGGTCAAATCTATTGATAATGCTATTTACTTCCTGGTGAAACCTGTGGGCTGTTTTCAACGGTGTGGGGGCGGCCGGTGCCCTTACTGCCCTGGTTTTGCCTTCCCAGCACCGCCCAGCCATTGGCCAGATAGGAATTGATCCGCTGGAGATCACTCTTGATGATGGTGTGCGGCTCCGATGAATAGGAATGGTGGTGATCGGCGTGATGCGCAAGTTGGACTGTGCATCGCCGATATTGCACGCCAACTTATGCATCGCTGTACTACGACTTCCCCAGTGCTCCGGCCTGGCGCAACTGGGCAATCTTGTTATCGTCATAACCCAGCACCTCCCGCAACACCTCTTCGGTATGCTCGCCGGCAGTGGGGGCCTTGTCGGGCTCCGGTAATTCTTCACCGATATAGTTGACCGGGAAGGCCAGCATATCGGCGCCGTGGGCGTCGTGGGGCAGAATCTTGAAACGCGCTTTAAACTGCGGATCATCGACGATATTGGCGGGGGTATTCACCGGCGCGATGGGGGTATTCGCCTCGCCGCTAAAGGTCATCCACTGCTGGCTGGTCCGGGTTTTGAAGATATCCCGCAGCTCGGCTTGCAGCTCCCGATTGCCGGGGGCGTGATCCGCATATTTGGAACCGGGCCACTTCTCGAACAGATCCTCACGATCCACGCCCTGGCAAAAATTCTTCCAGAACGCCTGTTCGGATGCCATAAACAAAATATGGCCGTCGCTGGACTCGTACATCTGGTAGCGCACGCCGTGCTTCATCCCCGCCGTCGCCACCGGTCGACGCTTGTAGCCATCCGCCTTGTTGCCGGTAACCACATCCTCGGGTCGGGAATAGGCCATATAGCTCTCGCTGCGATACCAGTCGAAGTAGGCCGCCGCATCGCTCTGGCCCAACTCCATGACACAGCCTTCACCGGTCTCCCGCGCTCGCAGTACACCGGCGAGAATCGCCAGTCCACCGACCAGGGGCGCCGCGTTGATACCGATAGACACATGCTCGGGAATATAGCAGAAGCCCTCCTCATCATAGGCGGGAGAGACTGCACCCGACCAGGTATCGTAGGCAATGCCGTGGGAGGGCATAGCCCGGTAGGGCCCGGTGGAGCCGTAACCGGACACCGTACAAAACACAATCTTCGGGTTAACTTTCTTGATATCCTCGAAGCCCAGGCCCAGCTTCGCCAGGGTACCCGGGCGCATGGTTTCAATCACCACATCGGCATCCTTGGCCAGCTCGAGATAGATCGCCACACCCTCTTTGGTTTTCAGGTCGAGGGTGACGCTCTTCTTGCCCCGATTGAGGTGATAGTGCATCAGCGACACGCCTTCGATAATAGGCCAGGTCATCTCGCGGATATAATCCCCGGCGGGGGATTCGACTTTGATCACCTCAGCGCCCAGGTCGGCAAAGGTGGTGGAGATGGCCGCAGGGCCAAGCAGTGAGCTCTCGACGATACGAAGACCGGCCAGCGGCGGACGTTGTGTACTCATTGGTAATTCCTCGGCAAGTGTTGACCGGCCCATGCGCCCGGGGCGCTGAACCGCGAATCTGTTGTAGGTTTAGGTTTAGGTTTAGGTGTAGCTGTAGCTGTAGCTGTAGCTGTAGCTGTAGATACCCGATAAACGCCATACCATAAGCGATGCCCGCTTAAATAGCCTGACCCGCTCAACTCTGTTGCGGCCGTTGATATATCAAATTTGGCCATGGCCAGACGCATAAACTTCGCGGCCGCAAAGGCGGTCATTGCCCTTGCCTTGATGCTGGTCAAAACATGATCGACTGCAAGCGACTATCATGGCCGGTCGCTGCATCCAGGCTATTGATTTTTCTGTATTTCAACACAGAAACAAGGGGATTCGGCGCCACAACACAAGAGGCCGTCGATGACAAATACAGGTCAAGGCAATTGCCGCAACGCCGTCCTGATGGTGGCCATCGTCAGTTTGTGGAGTGGCGCGCCGACGGCATCGGCGCAACAGCCGGATGCCCCTCGCCAACAGGAATTGTTACACTTGCTGCACCAGGACTGCGGCTCCTGTCACGGCATGACACTGGGGGGAGGACTGGGCCCGGCACTCACACCCGAGGCGCTGGAGCACAAATCTGCGAGCTACCTGGCCAACACCATATTGCAGGGGCGCCCCGAACAGGCCATGCCCCCCTGGCAGGGAATACTCAGCGCAGCCGAGGTCGACTGGCTGGTCGACTACCTGAA
>CBDUUA010000369.1:0-3122 GCA_965370135.1 uncultured Cellvibrionales bacterium | reverse complement strand
ATAGTGAGGTCGAAAATCTGAAACGGGCCTTTGCGCCAGGGGTGGAGCTGGCGCAGGGCCTGCTCGAGTTGACCACTGCGGGCGCTGTCCAGCGGTTGATGGCGGTTGGCGGTCACGGTAGCGCTGTCGAGCTTAATGGTGTCGGCGACAATGTCCGGCAGTTGCTCGTAGGCGCGCTGCCACTGGGGGTGGTCGCCGTGGATGCGATGGACATAGCGCTGTTCGATAGCCGAGCGGAAACGGGGTATGTCGGCCTTGAACGGCGTGACTTCCAGGGCCTGGTAAAAATCATCAAATTGAATCATTTGATCGCCAGCCAGGAGGCAAAATTCAGGCACTGGAACCAGGTATAGACTTCCCTGAAGCCTGCCAGGTGCAGCCGTTCCTTGTGGGTGTCCACCGTGTCCGGCACCAGTACCTGATCCAGCGCCGCGCGCTTTTGCGCGATCTCGAGATCGCTATAGCCCATGGTGCGCTTGAAGTCGTAATGGAGAGACTCGAACAATTTCTGCTCGCCGTCCCCGGACAGGGCTATTTTTTCCGACAGGATCAATGCGCCGCCGGAATTGAGACCGTGATGGATGGCTGACAGTAGCGGTAGCCGCCGGCTGGCGCGAATAAATTGCAGGGTAAAATTAAGGGTCACCATGGAGGCATTGGCGATCGTGACATGCTGGATGTCGGCGCAGAGGATATCGACCCGGGGGCCGGCCGGGTCTCGCTGGATCGCGTCTTGGCAGCGTTGCGCCATGGCCAGTGAATTGTCCACAGCGACAATCTGGCAACTGTCCGGAATGCGGTGGCGCATGGCCAGGGTCGAGGCGCCGAGGGAGCAGCCCAGGTCGTAGCAGCGGCTGTCGTTTTGGGCAAAGTGGGCGGCGATGACACCGATCATATTCAAGGTCAGATCGTAGCCAGGCACCGAGCGGCCAATCATATCGGCGAATACGCCAGCCACCTGCTCATCGAAGCAAAAGCGATCGACATGCTCCAGTGGTCTGGCGAACAGCTGATCCGGCGCCGGTTTATTACTGTTCACGGACTCAGCCTCAGCCGGGAGGCCAGGACAGCGGGCGCCCACACAGCAGGTGCAGATGGATATGGAATACGGTCTGGCCGGCGGCCGCATTGCAGTTCATGACCACTCGATAGCCCTCTTCGGCGCAGCCGGCGTCGGCGGCCAGGGTGGCGGCGGTCAGCATGAGATCACCCAGCAATTCGGCGTCTTCGGCCTCGACATCGTTGAGGGTTGCGATGTGTTTTTTGGGGATGATGAGTATGTGCTCGGGGGCTTTGGGTGAAATATCGCGAAAGGCCAGTATCTGGTCATTCTGGAAAACGATATCCGCCGGGATATCCCCGCAAGTGATTTTGCAAAATAGACAGTCCATATCGGTTCCTTGTTAGCTTGTTAGCTTGTTAGTTTGTTAGCCTGGTGCATTGTTTTGGGGGGCGGCCAGGGTGATGCGAATAAACACCCGCTTTGACATTTTGCCGGCCAATTTTGACATAAAATCAGTGATCAGCATCTGCCAGCCATAGCGGTGTCGCAAGGCCTGGTAGGCCACTTCGGTGTCGGCGTCGTCCTGGATAATCTCAGCCGTGGCTGCTAACCAGTCCCCCGCTACCTTGCCGGATACCGAGCAGGGGGCTACCCGCGCCCTCGAGCTGTTGCGCAGGCGTTTGACTTTGCCAGCCTCACCGGAGGAAAACACGTAGAGCACGCTATCGCCGGCTGCGAACCACACCGGCGTGTCCACCACGGCGCCATTTTTGCGCCAGGTGCCCAGGGAGAGGTATTTGCTTGCCGTTAGATCAGTATTTTTCATGTTAATGAATCCACAGTGATGAATCTCCTGGCAGAATAGTCGGGAGCGGATGAGTGTTGTTGCCAACACCCGGCCCGGCCAGCGTATAATTTTACCGGATTTTCCTGTACAAAGTGTATGGGGTGGTTTTCCGCCCTTTGTTTGAGCACTTTTGTTTAATTTGTGTTGTCCCCTGTGAGTTTATTATGAAGTTCAAATGTCTGGTACTGTGTCTCTGTATGCAGCCCGTGTTTGCCTGGTCGGCGGATAGCTTGCGCCTGGCCACCAGTGAATGGCCGCCTTTTACCGGCGCAGCCTCAGAGCGGCAAATAGCAGAGGATCTGGTGAGACTAGCGTTGACAAAAACCGGCAGGGAGGTCGTGATAAGTCTGCTGCCGTGGAGCGAAGCCTTGCAGGGCGCCCAGGACGGCGAATACGATGGCCTGGTGGTGGCCTGGCGCTCTGCGGAGCGTGAACACAAGCTACTGTATTCCCGACCGATACTGGAGAACCGCATTCTGGCTGTGACCCTGGATGCCGGCAATATGACCCTGTCATCAGCAGCTGACCTGAAAGGCAAGAGCGTTGGCAAGGTCGCCGGTTACACCTATGGCAAAGAGCTCGATGGCCTGGCGGTGGGCAAAACCGTATTGAGTCCGGATGATCGGCAGGCTTTGCAGCGCCTGCTCCGGGGTGATTTTGATGTACTGTTGATCGACGATCTGTCCCTGCGCTATCTCCTGCCGGAATTGGCGTCCGATCAGCGGGCGCGCTTGCAGCCCCATAAAATATTGGCGGTACTCAGTTTGCACTTTGTTTTGGTTAAGCATAGGCCCGATGCGGAAGCGATTATGGCTGCCTTCAACCGGGCCATCGATACCATGGTGGCTGACGGTAGCTATAATGAGGTGCTCGGCGTGCCGTGGGTAGTCGCCGATACCAATAAAGACGGTGTCGGCGAGTATATTCCCGGTCGCCAGGCGCTGGACCTCAGCGCACCGCCCGTGGATAACCACTACCAGGTGTTCCAGCCCGATCCGGGTCTGCAGTTGTCAACACGGCGCGTGTACCACGTTAATGGACAGCAGTACGACAATTGGGGCGATGCCAAACAGGCAATTATCGATGACGTCCAGACCCAGCCGGGCAACCGGATGATTCAGGATAATCGCTACCAGATTGGTGTGCCGCTGAAAAACTAGGAGGCTGCCCGAGAACGGCCGGCGCCAGCCTATAGCCAGCTTATAAATAGGGATTGAGAGCCTTGGGATTTTTCTCCAGCCGCTTTTACGCATACTTGCTACTGGCCGTCCT
>CBDUUA010000368.1:0-3136 GCA_965370135.1 uncultured Cellvibrionales bacterium | reverse complement strand
TGTTCAGGCCGGGACTTAAAGCTCCTTTTTCACCGCTGCCAGAAACTCCAGGGTGCGTTCGCCGGCGCCGTCCTCTACCGCCATAATGGCGGCGTTGAAATCGGTGACGCCAATATCCCTGAGGGCGAAAATCTGCTTCCTGAGGGTGGCTTCGTCTCCCAGCATGGCGATATCGCCCGGCCCGGCGGCGCCTTCGCGATCCAGCATGGCGCGATAGGAGGGCAGGATGCCGTAAATTTCCAGTTGCTTGCTGAGCTTGGCCCTGGCGGCGTCAACATCCTGGCACAGCGCAATGGGAATGCCCGCAACTATCATCGGCTCGGGCTTGCCCGCGTCACCGGCGGCGCTGCGAATGGCGGGAATAATATGCTCCGCCAGGGTTTTCGGGCCGGTCATCCAGGTGGTGGTGCCGTCGGCCAGTTGCCCGGCAATTTTCAGCATCAAGGGTCCCAGTGCGGCCACCACGACAGGCATTGCAGTCGCACCCGGCACTTTTACCTGGCAGTTGACCCGATACAATTCACCGTTGAACTCAAGCTGCTCGCCGGCCAGCAGGGGCATCAGTACATCGAGGTATTCGCGCATGTGGCGGGCCGGCTTGTCATAGCTCATACCCAACATATCCTCGATAAACATTTTGTGGGATAAGCCGATACCGAGCACAAAGCGGTTGTCGCCGGCAGCGGCGGCGGTCAGCGCCTGCTGCGCCATGGCGCTGGGGTGGCGGGGGAAGGTCGGTACCACGGCGGTGCCGAGGCCGATGCGGCTGGTAACGCTGCCCGCCAGTGCCAGGGTGGTGATGGCGTCAAGGCTGAGGATATGGGCCATCCAGACATTGTCCAGGCCCAGTGCCTCCACCTGTTTTACATAGTTGACGACCGCATTGAGGCTTTTATCCGGCCAACTGTCAGTGATTATCATGGTGCCAAGGCGCATGGGGTCGATCCTCCTTTGGGGACGACTAACATACTCCCCGGCGGCTGCTTTTTCCAGTGCTGAATGGGGTCTGCGCAGCCCGTAGCAATCGGATTAGGGGTGTTGAGCCCCGGTGTTGAGAATCAGCTGCCGGTAGAAGCGCAGCATGGTGTTGAGGTTTTCAAGGGAAATGCGTTCATTGCTGCCGTGTATGCCGCGGATATCGGCAAAGTCCAGTGCTGCGGGCATAAACCGAAACACCTGGTCGGACAACTCGTGGTAGTGACGCGTGTCGGTGGTGGCCAGTACCAGCCGGGGCGCTACCAGCAGAGATGAGTCCGCCCATGACTGGCGCGCTGTTTGCTGCAGTAGTGCGTAGGCAGCGCCATCGATGGGCGCCACCGGTGACGGCTCGAGGCCGCTGCTGGTTGGGCTGATGTCGAGCCTGTCGTCGGCGATGACGCCGGTGGTATGTGCGAGCACATCCGCTACCGTCTCACCCGGCATGATCCGGAAATTAATCACGGCGCTGGCCGTTATCGGCAGTACATTTTCCACGGGGCTGCCGGACAACATGGTCACCGCCGTGGTGGTGCGCAGGCTCGCGTTTAGCTCCGGCCGTTGTTCCATCTGGGAGATCAATAGCGGCTCGAATAACCAGCTGTTGGATAACAGCAAGCGCTGGCTGAAGGGCAGGAACGCCATGATGCTGTGGAGGAAATCCTGGCTGTGGGACAAGCGGGCGGGCATTTGCGCACGCTCCAGTTTGGCGACGGCATTGCCTATCCTGCCTGCTGCGGTATGTTGCGGCGGTATCGAGGAGTGTCCGCCGTCGCCATGAGCGGTCAGTCGCAGACTGACATAACCTTTCTCGGCGTGGCCCAGCATTGCTACTGGCCGATCCAGGCCGGGGATCATGCCGCTGGCAGCGATGACGCTGCCCTCGTCGAGCACCAGGCCAAAGCGCAAGCCCCTGGCTTGCATGTGTTCACTGATCTTTTTCGCGCCCTGTCGTCCGCCGATTTCCTCGTCGTGACCGTAGGCCAGGTAGATCGAGCGTTGGGGTCGATAGCCCTCGGACAGCAGTTGTTCTATGGTCTCCATCTGGGCAATGATCATGCCCTTGTCGTCGAGGGCGCCCCGGCCCCATACATAGCCCTCGGCGACGGCGCCGGAATAGGGCGGATACGTCCACTGGGGCTCGGTACCGGCGATCACCGGCACGGTATCGTAGTGGCCGAGTAACAGTATCGGTTCCAGGCTTGGGTCGCTGCCACGCCAGCGGTATACCAGACTGAACTTATTGACCCGTCGGCGATCCAGCTGCGCATGCAGTCGCGGATAGGTGTCGACCAGGTAGCGCTGAAAATCTCGAAACGCCTGGGTGTCCTGCTGCGACCGCTGCTGCTGGGAAACGGTTTTGATGCGGATGGCGCCGGCCAGATGTCGCGCCACTTGTTGCAGGTCGATACCCACATCGATGGCGAGGGGCTCGATTTGCAGGTAGTCGGGCTGGGGCACCGAGAGGCTGCGATAGCCCAGCACCAGGGCTAATAGCAGGGTCAGCACGGCAATACTGATCAGAATGAATTTCATTGAAAGGCTCATTGCTCAACGGGAGTAATGCAGCCAGTGTACCCGCCGGCAGCAGCGGTGGTCGAATGACAAATCGGCAGGATAGCCGATTTGCACAGCAAAGCTGCCCGCAGGGTGAGGTACAGGGAGGTACCGAATGTATTCGACCCTACGGATTGCTCCGTTCTATTGCCTTTGTAGCTGCACTACCTTAAGCAGCGACCTCATGGGGCTGTGATTCAATAAAGATACAGCCATCTTTCAGGTGCACCGGCCAGGTGTCGAGGCGCAGGGATTTGTCATCCAGGCATTGGCCGGTGAGCAGATTGAACCGCTGTTTGTAGATGGGTGAGGCGACCACCACCTGACCTTGCACTGAGCCGACGATACCGCGAGATAACACATTGGCCTGGCTAAAGGGGTCGTAGTTGCTTATCGCCAGAAACTGTTCGCCCTCCGCAGAGACAATGCGAAATAGCGCAACCTGTCTGCCGTTAATCAGCGCACAGGCGCCGGTATTGGGGATAAGGTCTTCGACTTTGCATACCGATGTGGCGATACTCATAGTTCTTCTCCTCTGCGATCTTTGCTATCTGTTTTCTATTTTCTGTTTTCTATTTTCTATTAAAGTTAAACGGGGTTAAAC
>CBDUUA010000367.1:0-3138 GCA_965370135.1 uncultured Cellvibrionales bacterium | reverse complement strand
CTAAAGCTGCTGCACATCGACCTGGTATTGTTCGATCCAGGGCGTCAGCTCCTCCATCGTCGAGGGTGAGCTGATAATTGCCATGTGGTCTTCGCCGGGGCGCAGCCAGGTTTCGGCGACCCGCTTCAGGTCGGCCTCGCACACCGCCATTACCCGCTGTCGAAATTGTGCGCGCAGTTCGTTACTGCGGCCCTGTAACTGGTTGTGGAAGTGCTGCTTGGCTTCGCCGGCGGGAGAGGCCGGTTTATCGAGGCTGCCGATCACACCCAGTATCGCTTCTTCTACTACTTCCCTGGGATGTTGCTGTGACCACAACCATTGCAGTGAGGCATCAAAGTCGTCCAGGGTTTCGGTCAGTCGTGGATCCCGGTAAGAGAAAAATACGAAGGCGCCCACATTGGAGTCCTGGCTCGCTCCCGCGCCATAGGCGCCGCCTTTTTCGCGGATGGCGCTATGCAGAAAACCATTGCGCAAAAAGCCACCGAGTACACTCAACACCGGCGCGTCGGGATGGGCCATCGGCACTGTGGGCCACGCTTTGGCGCAAAAGTTGACCTGGGTATTGGTTTGCCAGAGTTGATGCCGACCCGTGGCTTTTTGCGATAGGGTAAAACTACTGCGCTCGCTAGTGGTCGCAGCCGGGATAGCACTCGCCAGTTGCGCGCCGATATCAGTGCGCTGGCTGGCTTCGCAAACATTGAGCAATTGCAATGGCGCCTGTCGCAAGATGCCGTGCAGCTCTTCGAGTTGCGCCGCCAGGCGGTGCAACTCCGGTTCCTGTGCCAACTGCTGGTCCAGCGCCTTGAGCGCCTTGATGCCTGCCAGTCCGCTATTGAGATGATTGAAGGTCGCCAGTGGACTCAGGCTCGAGGTCGCCGCCATCATCGCCAGGCTATGGCCGCTACCGGTAACGGCCTGCTCGCGGTGGGCGCGATGCTGGGCCACCAGCTCTCGCATGCGGCTGTATTCGTCGAAACGCACGTTTTCGAGGGTATCGAGCATCAACTGGTTCATGGCGCCGTAATTGCGAACCAGTGCTTTGGCCGAAAGCGTCAGCAAGCCACGAGCGCGCTGGCTGTCATCAGTGACCCCCCGAATCCCGGTAAAGGCACTGATACTGCCGCAAGTCGCCGCCTGGCGTTGTTGCACCTCCAGGTAGTCGCTGGCTCCCAGACCCAATTCGGTCCACATACCGGTGTAGTGGGAGAGCAGTGCGCTTTGCTGCGGTGACAAATCGGGTAGTTCGAGCACGTATTGCTGGTATACCAGGCCGTTGGTGCCGGTCTCATACCAGCTGGCATTGAGATTCGCCACTGCTTGCAGGATTCTCTCGGGCTGTGGCATCTGGGCGGGCACATCCGCCAGGGTGAGGCGGGGCAACACCGAATCGTCGTCGATGACGGCCTGGCGCTGGGCCAGTGCCTCGGCGCGCTCCTCGATATCGCGGGTTTGCTCTGGGCTCAGGGACGCCTTGATGGCGGCCAGGCGCTGGGCCTCTGCGTGCTGCTTGCGGCTGGCCAGCTCGGGATTCGGCTGCAGGGTCAAGGTGACCCGGTGCATATTCTCCAGCAACAGCTTGCGCACCAGGTTTTTGATGTAGTCGGGGTCGGTGATCGCCTGCTGCAGTTGCTCCAGTACCGGATCCAGATCCAGCAGCTCCACCGGGTCGCCCTGGTGGATCGCTGTACCCAGGCCCTGCATGATGAGCTGCAGACCGTACGGATAGCCGTCGCCGCCGATCTCCCGCTGGTGAATTTCCAGCTGGTGCAGGATCGCCTCCAACTCAGCTTGGGCCACGCCATTGCTGGCGATGTCTTCGAGCACTGCCAGTACGCATCGTTCCAGTTCTTCGGTATGTTCCGGCTCAGAGCCTTCGAGACCGCAGACGAAGGTGAGTTCCCGGCTGGAATCGTCCATCCCGCACAGGGGTGAGGGCGCGCTGCCCAGGGACGTTGTCTCCAGCATGTGGCGCAGCGGCGACGCGCTGTTATCCAGCAACACACCGGCCAGCAAATGGCCTTCGAGTATGTCTTTGAGCCGGGTGTTTTTACCCCACAGCCAGCCCATGACAATATGGGTCCTGGCCTTGCAATCCTCTTCGCCCTCGAGCGCATAGGAGTCGCTAATGCGAAGCGGCGCCAGGTAGCGCTTCTCGTCGCCGACGATGGGGCAGTCCGGCTGGGCCTCGAAGCGCCCCAGGCACAGTTGCTGGAAATGCTGGTGGTGCTCACTGGCGGGGATATTGCCGAAGGTCATGAAGATTGCATTGGAGGGATGGTAATGCTTGCGGTAAAACCCCAGTAACTGTTGGTAGCTGAGGTCTGGAATCGCCTCCGGTGCGCCGCCGCTATTGTAGTGGTAGGTGGTGGAGGGGAACAGGTAGGTGGACAGGGTCTGCCACAAGGTGGAGGGCACCGAGCTCATGGCGCCTTTCATCTCATTGAATACCACGCCCTTGAATACCAGCGGGCGGTCACCGTTGTCGGTCTGGTCAAACTCCAGGCGGTGGCCCTCCTGGGCGAAGTCCAGGGGATCCAGGCGGGAGAAAAACACCGCATCCAGGTAGACCTTCAACAGGTTTTCATAATCCTTGCGGATCTGGCTGGCGAAGGGGTAGGCGGTCCAGTCGCTGGAGGTCATGGCGTTCATAAAGGTGTTGAGAGAACGCCGCAGCATCATAAAAAAGGGATCCCGCACCGGGTAGTTTTCACTGCCGCACAAGACGGTGTGCTCGAGGATATGGGCCACCCCGGTGGAATCCGTGGGTATGGTTTTCAACGCCACCAGGAATACGTTTTCTGAACTGTCTGAGCGCAAGTGATAGTGGCGCGCGCCAGTTATCTTGTGGCGATAGTCCTCAATCACGATACTGAGGGACTCGATGGGGTAGACCCGCAGCAGTTCAAAGGCGTCGTTGATTTGCTCGGGTGGCTGGGTGATTGCTTTATTCATAACGGGGCACTGGCAGATGAGAGTGGGGGCGGCCATTCTAGCGGCGCCCCTCTTGCTTATCCAGTCCCTCAAAGCGTCGTTTCGATCATCACGGCAATTTCGTCGAGTTCAGCTACGGCTTTGAAGACACCGATATCGAAACCTTTCGCGAGGTCATGAATATCAATTTGTTCGGCACTGTCAATA
>CBDUUA010000366.1:0-3142 GCA_965370135.1 uncultured Cellvibrionales bacterium | reverse complement strand
GGTCTGGGCTTACCCCTTGTTCTCGTAGCTTCTCTGGATAAAGTAAAAGATCAATGCGGTGGTCCAGCCGAAAATTATTACGCCATTGGCCCCCTCTATCGCCGCCAGCAAGCGCCATTCCCCCGTCAGCACCACATCGCCATAGCCGACGGAGGTAAAGGTCACCATCGAGAAATACAGCGCGGTCTCCAGATCCGGTATTTCGGCAATAAGGGGATGAAAAAGGTAGAGCAGGGCCCACAACCATGCCTCGACAACGATCCCCAGGAACATCCAGACGACGAGAAAAGAGATCAGGGTAGCCTGGGTAAGATGATTCCGTTCAGCACCAGGGACACTAGCTGAGTAGAACCAGCCGAGGACTTGTTTGCTGCCCACCATAAAAAACGCATGGATGATGGTTGTTAGCACCACCATCCCCACACCCAGGGCAATTTCATTAAGCATAGATTGCAACCTTCCTTCTAATGGCTCGATAAATCGGCTGGTGCGAGACTCACCCAGGGTATGGCCTTGTTCTTGCATTTTAGCCGGAAGTAACGCCCGTCTTCGAGCCGCAATGCGGTAAATCGGCCCCGATTGACACAGCCGGTGTCCAGGGGAACCACCTTCCTGGCCCTTTTAGCCGACGGAGCGACCACCAGCTTCGCCCAGTGCCCGAACAGTATCCGCATCGGCTTGCTGGAGCGGTTCGGAATTTCGAACCAGGGTCGCGAGCACTTTTTCTTTGCGGTGAGCGTCCGCCTTTTACCCTGCAAGTCGATACGACCGCTCAGGTCGCACCAACGCAGCTGGGTGAAACAGTTGGCGATGAAGCGCAGCCGCTCCCAACCTTCCAGGTCGTCCCTCCAACGCAGCGGCCCATCGCCGGAAAGATGGGGAAACAGATCCTCGTATTTGAAATTCTGCAGCACGGTCTCCAGCTCTCGAGCACATTTCCGGGCCGTCTTCAAGTCCCACTGGGGAGGAAGTCCGGCATGGATCATGGTAAATCCCAGAGTCTCGCTGTGGTGTAAAATCGGCTGGTGGCGCAACCAGAACAACAACTCCTCGCAGTCCGGAGCGTCGAGGATTTCGGTGATGGTGTCCTTCTTGCGAACCTTGACCGCCTCGGAAGCCGCCGCCAGCAGATACAAATCATGATTACCGAGCACGCTGATGGCGGCGCCACCGAGGCCGCTAACGTAGCGCAACAGTTCAAGGGAGTTGGGCCCCTTGTTGACGAGATCCCCGGTAAACCATAGACGGTCGATGTCAGGATCGAAGTTAAGCTTTTCGAGGAGCCTTAGCAGGTCATCAAAACAGCCCTGAACATCGCCAATAGCGTAGGTGGACGATGCACACTGACCCAAACTTCCCCGACCCGGCAGATCCAGATCCGTTTCCAGACTGTCAGTGTTGTCTTGCACTGCGTTTTCCCCTTGTTGGCTCAGGCATTATTTATGTCGCGACAACAATATCCTGTATTTTTTTCCAGGGTTTGGCTTCTTCCAATGCGAAAGCAATTTCCAGCAATGTTCTCTCGCCACCATGGGCAGCCGACAAATGCACTCCGATAGGTAAGCCATCAGTAGATGTTCCCATAGGTAGTGAAATAGCGGGACTACCTGCAGCATTATTCAAGGGTGTAAAACTGACATACTTTAGCAAGCGATCAAATAACTGATCAAAATCCTGGTCTGGCGTTAAGTACCCCAGTCTTGGCGTTGTATGCGCCAGTACCGGCGACAATACAATATCATAATGCTCAAATATTTTTGCAGTTTGTTTATACGTCCGATGGAGCCGATAGAGCACAAGCAGCGTTTTGTTAAAATGTTTTTTATAGTAGCTGGAAAGTCCCTTGCTCAGGCTGTCCAGTTTTGAGGCATCAAAGCTGGGATCGATAGCTTTTTTGCCAAAAACTGATATCAGAAAAGAAAGCATCCCCCAGTAAATACTAAAGTCTTCTGCAAACCTCTCTGTAACCGGCAGTTGCATCGCTTCAACATGATGCCCCATTGCCTCGAACAGCCTTGCGGTCTCTGCTACCACGGCACGAGTTTCGGCACAGCTTTTGTAGCCGGTAATAGAGTCTAGAACCAAACCGATTCTCAGTTTTTTACTTGCCGCACCGCCCACCAAACCAATAGCGGGCAGCTTTTTGTTTTTGTAGTATTGTTCAGCACCATAGTAAAAGTAGGCGGTATCGCGTACCGACCTCGTGAGAACCCCCTCTGAAACAATCTTGATAGGCAAGCCCTTTGCCGCTTCCGAATCAACCAGACGCCCCCGGGTGGGTTTTAGGCCGATAAGACCACAACAGGCTGCGGGAATGCGTATTGAGCCGCCGCCATCATTGGCATGGGCAAGCGGAACAACCCCGGAAGCGACCAGTGCAGCCGAACCACCGGACGAAGCGCCGCAGGAATAATCGACATGCCAGGGATTACAGGTAGCTGCGCTTCCCACATACTCGGTACTGGCATTAAAACCAAATTCAGGCAGCGCACTTTTGCCAAGCGGCACAAAACCAAGACTCAGATACTGCTTGATAAAAGCGCTGTCATTTTTAGCCGGAGGGGAATTTACCGCCTTTGAACCATGATTGCTTGGCACCCCTTTCAAATCGGTATTGTCCTTAATAAACGTGGGCACACCGGAAAAATATCCACGCGGGGAGGTATCTGCACGTGCCAGGGCCCGTTTAAAAAATGCCGTTTCGATGGCATTGATATGAGGTTCCATTGCCCGGGCGCGCGCAATAGCCGCTTGAACTATTTCGTCGGGCGTTACCTCTTTACGCCGCACCAACTGCGCAACACCGATCCCGTCGAGTTCACCAAGAACATCATCGGTAAAAGCGTGAAACGTTTTATTGCAGATCACAGGGCCCTCCTCCGCCTCCTCTTTCTCTTATTTTTTTCAACATGCACCACGGGGCCAACCGGCACTAACAATCCAGGTTCGTCGATGCCCAACTGCGGATTCCAGGTTTAAGCCAGTGTTGCGCCGTCAACAACGACGGTTGAACCTTCCATGTAGGCCGCATCATCGGATAGAAGAAAGGCAATTACGCCGGCGATATCTTCGCTGCTACCACCGCCATTGGGCGCCATGACCCTGCTGCCATACTCCTTGAGAAATGCTTCGACGGTGACGC
>CBDUUA010000365.1:0-3145 GCA_965370135.1 uncultured Cellvibrionales bacterium | reverse complement strand
GAGAGGCTTAAAGATTCATCACGTCGATGGCCTGGGGCACACTCACGGGCACGTCAGTGTCGGCAAATGCATAGACGGGGCGCTCGCCGGAACGGTCAATCTCCAGCTCGGCAAAATCGTAGAGCGCGGTATCGGCCAACTGGCTTGGCGAGATATTCTGCAAGGATGTAAAGATGCTGTCGCTGCGACCGGGGAATTGCCGATCCCATTGCTGCAACATGGCTTTCACCACCTGGCGCTGCAAGCCATCCTGGCTGCCGCACAGATTGCAGGGGATTATCGGAAATTGCCGGTGCTCGGCAAAAGCGGCCAAATCACTCTCACGACAATATGCCAATGGCCGGATCACCACATTGCGCCGGTCATCGCTGAGCAATTTCGGTGGCATGGCCTTGAGGCGCGAACCGTAAAACATATTCAGGAACAAGGTCTCGACGATATCGTCCTTGTGATGACCGAGGGCGATTTTGGTGGCGCCGATAGTCTCGGCAAAGGCGTACAAGGTACCGCGACGCAAGCGTGAGCACAGACCGCAGGTGGTTTTGCCCTCCGCCACCTTCTCCCTCACCACGCTATAGGTGTCCTTCTCGATAATATGAAACGGCACACCGATAGTCTCGAGGTATTGCGGCAGCACCTGCTCGGGAAAGCCGGGCTGCTTCTGGTCCATATTGACGGCAATCAGTTCGAAGTCCACCGGCGCGGTTTTCTGCAGGCCCAACAGGATATCCAGCATGGCGAAGGAGTCCTTGCCGCCACTCAAGCACACCATGATGCGATCGCCGTCCTCGATCATCCGGTAATCGGCAATCGCCTTGCCCACATTGCGCCGGAGTCGCTTCTGTAGCTTGTTGAATTCCAGGCGCTGCTTTCGATTATCCGCGGGTATCATCAGGGTTCGACTTCCTATAGTTTGCGAAAAGAGATTAGTTTGCGAAAAGGAACGCCGGTGGCGGTTTTGCAAAAAGGGCGCCGGTGGCGGTTTGCCAAAAAAGAATGCCGGTGGGGGCCGACAACCGCGCATTATAGCCCGCTGCCGCTGTACAAGTTGAGTTAAAACAAATAATGATGACACAATGCCTGCCAGCACTGGAAATTCAGCTGTAATCGAATAAAATGGCAGCCACTTTTTATTTTGTGGCAACAAACCCACGCTCACCAACTTTCATCAACTCTCATCAACCCGCAGGAAAGCAAGCCATGAAAGATCCCGTACGCATTACCGTAACCGGCGCTGCCGGCCAGATTAGCTATGCCCTGTTGTTTCGCATCGCCTCCGGCGCCATGCTCGGCCAGGATCAGCCCGTCATTTTGCAACTGCTGGAAATCACCCCGGCACTGGAAGCCCTCAACGGCGTCGCGATGGAGCTGGATGACTGTGCCTTCCCGCTGCTAAAAGGCATTGTTTGCACCGACGACGCGGAAGTCGCCTTCAAAGACTCCGACTACGCCCTGTTGGTCGGCGCCCGCCCACGCGGCCCCGGCATGGAGCGCAAGGATCTACTGGAAGCCAACGCCGCCATCTTTTCTGCCCAGGGCAAGGCGGTCAACAATGTCGCCAGCCGCGATATCAAGATCCTGGTGGTGGGTAACCCGGCCAACACCAATGCCCTGATCTGCCAGCGCAATGCGCCGGATATCGACCCTCGCAACTTTACCGCCATGACCCGCCTCGACCACAACCGGGCCATCACCCAATTGGCGCAAAAAACCGGCGCCACCGTGACCGATATCAAACAGTTGACCATCTGGGGCAACCACTCCTCGACCCAATTCCCGGATCTGTACCACACCGAGGTCAAGGGCGCCGGCGCCATGGATCAGGTAGAGCAGCCATGGTACGAGGACACGTTTATACCCGACGTACAGCAACGGGGTGCGGCCATCATCAAAGCTCGCGGCGCATCCAGTGCCGCCTCTGCCGCCAATGCCGCCATCGGCCATATGCGCAGCTGGGCACTGGGTACCGGCGGTGGCGACTGGGTCAGCATGGGTGTCTACAGTGACGGCAGCTACGGCATCCAGAAAGGCCTGATCTACTCCTTCCCCTGCACCTGTAACAACGGCGACTGGAGCATTGTGCAGGGACTGGATATCAATGAATTCAGCCAGGCAAAAATGACCGCTACCGAAACCGAGTTGGCCGAAGAGCGCGATGCGGTGCAGCATCTTCTGCCCTAAGGTAGCAAAGGTAGAAAGGAAAGGTAGAAAGGTAGAAAAGGTAGCAAGCTGCAGGTAGTGCTGTAGAGAGAGCCGTAGAGAGAAATACAGGAGAACGTAAAAAAGGCGCCGATTGGCGCCTTTTTTACGACTGGCAAGTGGAATGACCAAGCAAAAAAATACCCGGCAACAGTGAAGCTACCAGGTATTGTTTGCGATAGGCAAGGTTGCTTACGCGGCTTTGCGCCTGCGAGCAATACCCGCCAGGCCGATCAGGCCTGAGCCGAATAGCCATGCGGCTGCAGGGATGGGCACAACGTTGATGCCAGCGAGCGAGAAGTCAACTTTTCGGCAATCTTCCGGGCCTCCCGCCACAGCACAAGCTGACGCAAAAGATATACTGCTTATGTCTAAAATGGGGGAACCTGAAACTCGAAAAAATCCATTCGTGCCTGTGGTTTCAGTAGCGTTGAAAATATCGTTGGCAAAGGCATTGCCGTTAATAAAAACGTAGGCCGACTCGGTATACTGGGAGCTACCCTCGATGAACAAATCCAGGAAAGAGACTTCCGAAATCGCGACAGGGCCGGCGAAGTAGATAGTAAGAACTTCAAACAGGTCATTACCCAAATAACTAATTTCATCATCTCTAATACCGATACCGTCACCCTGGCAGGCGTAACCCAGACCGCCAGGCAAACAAGGAGCTGACCCCGTATTTGGGTCGCCGCCAAAGCCTTCGTTCCAGGTCAACCCAGCGCCAGTGCCGACTTTTACACCTGCACTTGAGTAAACCTCTGACACAAAATTCAAGCCATTGATAGTTACGTCAGATTCGCCAATGACACCGTTCCAAATTTCGTTGGTAAAGTCATGGGAAATATCCGGTGCTGCAAAAGCACTCGGCGCCAGCGTTAACATGCCAGCGGAAAGAACAAACCCCATGAATAGACTACGTGTGTGCTTCATCATTTTTTATCTCCCT
>CBDUUA010000364.1:0-3147 GCA_965370135.1 uncultured Cellvibrionales bacterium | reverse complement strand
CCATGACCGATAGCCATGACCGATAACGACACCCGCAACAGGGATTTCGGCAACCTGACCATCTACGGCCGCAATCCCGTGCTGGAAGCATTACAGGATGCCAGCATCCAGGTATTGCGCCTGCACCTATCCCGATCCAACAAGGACTCGGCTGCCACCCGCAAATTGACCACATTGGCCAAGAACAAGAGTGTCCCAGTTAGCCTGCACGGCAAGCTGGAGCTGTCGCGCATCTCGAAAAACAGCCGCCAGGATCAGGGCGTGGCGGCGGACTTGCTGTGCCCATCGCTGCAGGAAGCGTCGCAACTGATCCAGGATCTGCCTCACCAAAATCAGGGACAGCAGGACAAGCAGCCCCGGCGCCTGATTGCCCTCGACCGCATCAACAACCCCCAGAACCTGGGCATGGCCATTCGCTCAATTGCCGCCAGTAGCAGCCATGGCCTGCTGCTATCCCGGGAGCCAGGCAATACCCGCCTGTCGCCGCTGGTGGTGAAAGCCAGCGCCGGTACCTTCTTCAAAACACCGATCTACAGCTGTGATCGGCTGGCGCCGACCTTGCGGAATTTGCAGGGCAAGGGCTACCGCATTTTCACCCTCCGTGCCGATGCCCCCGACTCGCTGTTTGAGCTACCGCTGCCGGATCGCTGTATCTTTGTTCTCGGCAATGAGACCAAGGGCGTCAGTGCCGACATTGAACAGCTCGCCGACGGCAGTGTCGCCATACCCCTGCAACGGGGTGTGGAATCACTCAACGTCGCCGTCACCGCGGCACTGGTCGCATTTTTGGGCGGCCTCAACAAACAGTCTCGCCCATAAGATCACCTGATTACCCTTAAACCTCAGCCAACCAAAGTGGCCGAATAAATTCGGCCCTACAGCAGGTTTGGCGGAATTGTAGGGTCGAATTTATTCGACCAACGGTCGTCTCTGGGAAGAACTCCGTCGCCACCCTATCGCTTGCTTACATTGGCTGAGGCTGATGGGCAATCAAGTAAGGTCAAGCAGCATTGACCACTAGACAACTTTAATTTACTATTTGATAAAGAGGATCGAAATAACTGACCAAAAGGGCTTGCCCGCAGTAGGTCAGCCCTAACTCCGGCAGCCTTCCAGAGGTATCAACATGGCATTCAGCTACCACTGGCAAGCAAGCTTGAGCGCGTTGCTACTGTCTATTGCTGTCGTCGCCATCGGCCGCTTGCTGGTATTCAAAATACCCGCATTCAAGTTGACCCTGGAGCAAAACCGCGAGGTCAACAAGACCAAATTTCGCAAGCAACGCTACCAGCCGCGGATACTATCCAGCCAAAGAATCGGCCTGGTCAGCAACCTGGTTTTCTTTATTGTGCTGATGCCTTTTTGTACCACTTTCGAGCCCCAGCCCATCACCAGCGTGCTGTTCAATGTCCTGCTGATACTGATGGTCTACGATTTTTTCTATTACCTGACCCATCGCTTCATCTTCCACGGGCAGGGCTACTTTCGCAGGGTGCACGCCGTGCACCACCAGGCCCGAAGGCCGACATCGATTGACTCCTACCTGCTGCATCCGGCGGAGTCTTTTATTGGTATCGCCCTCTATTTCATGGTTATCGCGGCGCTGGCCTTACTTCTGGGCCACCCCTTCCAGGTAGCCACCATTGTTATCACCATGGTGATCTATACCCAGCTCAACCAGCTAAACCATGTCCATATTCGGCTACACCGCTACCCTTACAAAACCATCAATTGGATAGCGGACAAACACGCCGTACATCATATCGATATGCACCGGGGCAACTACGCCACCCTCTCACCGCTGTTCGACAAACTGTTCGGCACCTTTGATAGCGATGCCAAAACCGAGGCGAGAGCGTGAACAGCTCCGAAATCAAACCAATTAGTCGGGGGCGGGTAATTCCTGAGCGCACAATTCATCAAGAACGGCATCTAAATCGCGGAAGCCATGGACAAAGTCCAACACAAAAATACCATCGGTAGTATTACGATAGATAATATAATGGCTTTCTTCGCGATAGTACTCCAGATCAACGACTTTGCGTTTATCGGCAAGTAAACGGTTGCAGGATCGTCCGTGAGGTTGTTCATCCAGCGCCAGGGAGGCGAGTCGGATTATCAGCTTATTTTTATAGGTGACGGCTTGATCCAGCCCAAAATGATCTATCGTCCAAGCGAATATGTTTTCCAGGGTTTGCTCGGCTTGTAGGGATAAGCGATAGCTTTTCATACAGCACGCTGTTCAACAGCGCGCCTGAATGCCCGTTCAATAGCGTCTTCACCCGACCCTTCGGCGAACTCTCCGCGTTCGACCTGATCAAAACCCGCGATAACACCCGCCTGTATATCAGCCAATTCCGCCTGGCGGCGCTGGACTCGATCTTCTAACAAGCGCAAACCTTCACGCAGCACCTCACTCGCATTCTGATAGCGACCGGCTGCGACCAGCTCGCCCACAAAGTCTTCTTGTTGGTCGGTTAAAACAACATTTCGTGTTGGCATAGATCACCTCATTGAATCTATCCAGATGCTAGCACCATTGGCAATATATGCCAATGGCGCTTTTTGCAAGATAACCATCTTAGCCTCAAAACCCAAGTCGACCTCACGGGTTTCATGGCGCATCAAAATGGGATGAGAAGCCTGTGCATCTCCAGGACTCCGACAAGCTTGTATTGATGGAGTACTAACGGGAAAGAAACGCCATACTCTGCTCCATGCCCGCCAGGGTCATGGGGTACATCTGCCCTTCCATCAGCTGGTTGACCATAGACACTGACTGGGTCCAGTCCCACTCCTCCCGGGGCACGGGATTGAGCCAAACTACTTTTTCGTAGGTCTGTCGCAGGCGGCGCATCCACAGCTCACCCGACTCTTCATTCCAGTGCTCGACACTGCCGCCGGGCTGCAGGATTTCGTAGGGCGACATGGAGCCGTCTCCCACAAACACGACTTTATAGTCATGGGCGTACTTGTGCATGATGTCCAGCAGCGGGATGCGCTCCTGGTGGCGACGAATATTGTTGCGCCACACCGACTCGTAGATAAAATTATGGAAGTAAAAATACTCGATATGCTTGAACTCGCTGCGCGCCGCCGAGAACAATTCTTCGCAGATTTTGATATGGGGATCCATGGAGCCGCCGA
>CBDUUA010000363.1:0-3189 GCA_965370135.1 uncultured Cellvibrionales bacterium | reverse complement strand
CCTTGAATATGGTGAAGTCGGAATTGATCGGCACCGCGAACTGGTCCTGGAGCATGTATCCTGGGCTCACCCTCGGCGCGATGAACACGCTCTATGTCTGGGGTACGGAGGAACAGAAGCAAACTTACCTCACCAAATTCTGCGAGGGCATCTGGACCGGCACCATGTGCCTGACAGAATCCCATTGCGGCAGTGATTTGGGACAAATAAAAACCAGAGCTGTGGCCAATGATGATGGCAGCTACTCGGTAACAGGCAGTAAAATATTTATCTCTTCCGGTGAGCACGACCTGGCTGACAATATTGTACATATCGTGTTGGCGCGTCTGTCCAATGCGCCGGAGGGAATCAAGGGGATTTCGCTGTTCATCATTCCCAAGTATTTGCCACTGGAGGGTGATGGCGCCGAGTTTGACAGCAAAGAGAGTGAGCGGGGCGCCGGCGTGGGAGAGTTCAACCACGTGTACTGCGGTGCTATCGAAGAAAAATTGGGTATTCACGGCTCGTCGACCTGCGTGATCAACTTCGATGGCGCCAGGGCATTTTTGCTGGGCCCGGAAAACAAGGGTGTAACGTGTATGTTCACCTTTATGAATACTGCCCGCATCGGCACCGCGATACAGGGCCTGGGGGCCGCAGAGTTGGCTTATCAAGGCTCGCTGGCCTACGCCATGGAGCGCGCCTCGATGCGCTCCCTGAGTGGTAATAAAAACCCGGACAAGCCCGCTGACCTGATACTGGTACACCCCGATGTGCGCCGTATGTTGCTCACCCAAAAAGCGATTTCTGAAGGTGGCAGGGCGATGATTTATTACAGTGCTACCCTGGCCGATCGCATGCTCTTTGCCAGAACCGAAGAGGCGCGTGAACAAGCGGACGAGCACCTGGGTTTCCTGACGCCGATCCTGAAGGCCTTTTTAACCGAGATGGGTTGCGAAGCCGCAAACTACGGCGTACAGATTTTCGGTGGCCACGGCTATATCAAGGAGTGGGGTATGGAGCAGATCCTGCGGGATGCGCGCATTTCCACTCTCTACGAAGGCACCACGGGTATCCAATCCCTGGACTTATTGGCTCGAAAGGTGATTTTGGACAAGGGTAAGCTACTGCGGCATTTCAGCAAGCTCATTCTCGGTTTCTGCAAAAATCACAGCTGGCTGTCTCGCAATCCTCACCGCAGACAGATGAACCAGTTCATCATGCCGCTGGCGCAATACACCCTGCGATGGAACTGGCTATCGCTGCGCACTGCGCTGCGGGCCAGTCGCAATCGCGATGCCGTAGGTGCGGCATCGGTGGACTATTTAATGTACTCAGGCTATGTGGTGATGGCTTACTTCTGGGCCATGATGGCGCAAAAAGCCTATGAAAAATTGGCGGCAGGGGAGGGTGATGCGGCGTTCTACGAAGCCAAGATTCAGACTGCCCGGTTTTATTTTGAGCGCTTATTGCCGCGGGCAAAGGGGCACGGAGCGACCATGATGGCCAGTGTTGATAGTGTCATGGCAATGACGCCGGAAGAATTTGCCGCTGGCTGATGTTGGTGCTGGTTTTGTAGTGACGTTTTACGCCAGGCCCATAGCCAATGGTATTCGCGGGAAACTAGCGCTTGTTTCGATAGTCAATCGGGGTGGTGTCCTCCCACCGTTTGAAGGCGCGATAAAAGGTGTTGGGCTTGGAAAAACCGGTGAGATAAACGATTTCTGCAATGCTCTCGTCGGTGTTTGCCAGCAACTTTTATTCAAGCCCCTTGTTCCAATAAGGATCACCATGCTGCAAGTTAACGTTGCCATTGCCAGTACCTTTGTTATTTACCTTATGGTCATGCTTGGTATTGGCTATGTTGCCTACAAAAGAACCTCATCCTCTTCTGACTACTTTTTAGGGGGGCGAAATCTTGGGCCCTGGCCCACGGCCCTTTCCGCCGGAGCATCGGATATGTCCGGGTGGCTACTTCTCGGTATTCCGGGTTATGCCTATGCTTCAGGCCTGGAGGTTATTTGGATTACCAGCGGGCTTTTTATCGGCAGCTGGCTCAACTGGCTTTTAGTGGCAAAACGCCTGCGCACCTATACGATTACCACCCATAACGCCCTCACTATTCCAGAATATTTCGCTCGTCGCTTTCATGACAGCAGCAAAATTCTGGCAACGCTCTCGGCTTTTTTTATCCTGTTGTTTTTTCTCTTTTATACCAGCTCCGGGCTTGTCGCCGGCGGAAAACTCTTTGCCACGGTCTTTGGTATGAGCTACCAATCTGCGGTGATTTTTGGCACAGTTTGCGTGGTGTCCTATACGCTCTTCGGCGGCTTCCTGGCAGTTTCCTGGACCGATCTCGTGCAGGGACTCCTTATGGCGGCGGCATTGATGATGGTGCCGGTGGTTGCCATGGACGGCAGTTTCACTGATTTGGGTAACTCTCTTCGTACCATTAATCCACATTTGCTCTCGCTATTTACTGACAGTAAGGGAGTTCCCCTCACGGCAATCTCTATACTGTCTCTCCTTGCATGGGGACTTGGCTACTTTGGGCAACCCCATATTCTTGCGCGATTCAAAGCCTCTCGTTCAAACAGGGAGCTGACGACTGCTCGTCGTATCGCCGTTACCTGGACGGGACTAACGATGCTCGGGGCTATTCTGGTGGGGCTGGCTGGACTCGTCTACCTGACCGACAGTGCCGCTAGCCAGCTTGAAGACAGCGAAAAGATTTTCATGATTCTCACCAACGCTCTGTTTCATCCTGCGGTAGCCGGCATTCTTCTCGCTGCCATCCTGGCAGCCATTATGAGTACTGCTGACTCCCAGCTCCTGGTATCCTCCGCAGCATTAGCCGAAGATTTCTACAAACAGCTGTTCAAGCCCTCTGCCTCTACGCAAGAAGTCGTGTTGGTCGGGCGATTGGGCGTGGTATTCATTGCCCTGGTAGCACTTTTATTAGCCCTAAATCCTGAAAGTTCGGTATTAGGTCTTGTCTCCTACGCATGGGCTGGATTTGGCGCCGCCTTTGGGCCCGTTATAGTCCTCAGTCTCTACTTCAAGCCCATGAACAAATTTGGTGCAGGCGCAGGGATTATTGTCGGTGGACTCACCGTAGTCGTATGGAAACAGTTGTCAGGTGGAATTTTTGACATCTATGAAATTCTTCCCGGTGTCATCATGGCAACTATTGCGATTATTGCTACCAGT
>CBDUUA010000362.1:0-3214 GCA_965370135.1 uncultured Cellvibrionales bacterium | reverse complement strand
CCGCTCAGCCTCTGCTTTTTCTCCCATTTGCGCGCCCATCCAATGCCCCTGGGGCGAGAAAGCCCTGGGCCTGTATCTGGGTGGCAATCAGCAGGATTGGCAACAATACGATACCACGGTGCTGCTGCGGCAGGCGCAGCAGCACACACCGATACGAGTCGACCAGGGCGACGCCGATAATTTTCTCGATGAGCAGCTAAAAACGCAGTTGTTGGCGCAAGCCAGCCTCGATAGTGACTACCCGGTGACTATCCATATGCGCGAGGGCTACGATCACAGCTACTTTTTCATCGCATCCTATATCGGCGAACATTTTCGCTTTCATGCCCAATATCTTTTCTAGAAGCAGAAGCCAAAATAAAACCGGGAAATTTTGAATTTTTCCAGATTTAGTAGTCAAATGAAAATCCGCGCAAGTAAATCATCCAGTAAACTATCCAGTAAACCAACCATTAAAAAACAGGAAGCCTTTTACCATGCACGAATCTGTCCAGGACTATTACGGCAAGCAATTACAGAGCTCCGCCGATCTTAAAACCGATGCCTGCTGCGATATCAGCCAGGTGCCTGCCTGGTTAAAACCCCTGCTGTCCAATATTCACCCCGAGGTGTCATCCCGCTATTACGGCTGCGGTTTGGTCTGCCCGGCCTTGCTGGAAGGCTGCAGAATTCTTGATCTGGGTAGTGGCTCCGGCCGCGATGTCTATGCGCTGGCGCAGCTAGTCGGCCCCAGTGGTGAAGTGGTCGGGGTCGATATGACCGATGAACAACTGGCCGTGGCGGAAGAATATCGCGGGCACCATGCGGAAACCTTCGGCTATGACAATGTCCGCTTCTTAAAAGGCTATATCGAGAAGCTCGACGAGTTGCCGCTGGAGGAGGGCAGCTTTGATGTGGTGGTATCCAACTGCGTGATTAACCTCTCCCCCGACAAAGATGCGGTACTCGCCGGCGTCAAACGCCTGTTAAAGCCCGGTGGCGAGTTTTATTTTTCCGATGTCTACGCCGATCGTCGCGTTGGCGCCGAACTGCGCAACGACCCGGTGCTCTATGGCGAGTGCCTGGGTGGCGCTTTATATTGGAATGATTTTCTCAACTTGAGCAAGCGCCAGGGCTTTGCCGATCCCCGTCTGGTGGAAGACCGTCCCCTGGCCGTCACTGACTCAAGTTTGGGTGCATGTATCGGTAATATCGGCTTTTATTCGGCGACTTACCGTCTGTTCAAACTCGATGAACTCGACGCAGATTGTGAAGATTACGGGCAGGCAGTGGTGTACAAGGGCACTGTCCCCGACCACCCCCACCAGTTTGTGCTGGACAAACACCACGCGATCGAAACCGGGCGTGTATTCCCGGTGTGCGGCAATACCTGGCGCATGCTGCAGGACACGAGGTTTACAAGCCACTTTGAATTTATCGGTAATTTCTCCAGCCACTTTGGCTTGTTCGACGGCTGTGGCAAAGTCATTCCCTTTGATAGCACTGTGAGCACACAAAGCGGTTCAGCACCATGCTGTTAAAAAAGGGTGACAAATGCCGCGTGCTGGTACTCTGCACGGGCAATTCAGCTCGCAGCATTATGGCTGAGGCCTTGTTTAATACTCACGGCGGCAACTTTTTCCAGGCTTATAGCGCGGGTAGCGATCCTACCGGCTCGGTAAACCCCTTTGCACTGGAGCAGATCAGCGGCTTGCCACTAGGCTACCAGCCCCGCAGTAAGAGCTGGGAAGAATTTTTCACCCCTGATGCACCCGAGCTCGATATTGCCGTTACCGTTTGCGGCAACGCCGCTCAGGCAATTTGCCAGCACTTCCCATCGGGTGTTTGGCATGTGCATTGGGGCTTGCCAGACCCCGCCGCAGTAAGCGCGGACGAGCAGGGCAAGCGCAAAGCGTTTGCCCGGTGTTTCGATGTTTTCCAGCAGCGCATCGGGCACTTAACTACTGCCATTAGCAACGGTGGTGAGCAGGGTGTCGATGTGGTTGAACTGATGGAGAGGGTAGTCCGGGGAGACTCCGTCATTGCACCAAGGGAACTATAAAAACTGCGATCCTCCTTGCCGTAACCCTACCTGCAATAGGCCCTGGGGAAGCCATCGGGGACATTGGCGCAAGATCAAAGGAAACTCAAAGGGAATAAAGCCCTCATCCAGCTCCGAGGCACCTCGATTTTGAAAAGAGATTGTGCACGCCCATCAAATAGATATAAACTGGTTTCAGACTGGTTTAATCAGATGAGGTGCTGTTATGCGTGAAGTGGGCTCTTTCGAAGCCAAAACCAAGCTCCCCCAGTTGTTGAGAGAAGCAAGCCAGGGCGAAGTATTCATTATTACCAACCACGGCAAACCCATAGCCAGGCTAGGGCCCATATCGGAGAGCGACAAACGCTCTCAGGAACAGGTGGTGGAAGAATTGCTAAACTTCAAAACTGCCAAGTACTGTGCAGATATCCCACTGGAAGATGTTACCGCTGCCATTCGGGGTGGGCGTCGATGAGGTTTATCCTCGATTGCTCTTCAACGATGCCCTGGATTTTAAAAAACGACCCGTCCGCTTATGCCGGTGAGGTATTGAAACAACTGATCTCCAGTGAAGCTCTGGTGCCGAGGATATGGGCTCTTGAGGTTGCAAATGTACTGCTGGTGTACGAGCGTCGCAAAAGATTGCGCCCGGCAGAATCGACGGCTTTCTTGCGCCTTCTGCAGGATCTACCCATTACAACAGCTGAGACATCGTGCAAGCAGGATTTTTCCTCTGTGCTGAGCATTGCCAGGCAGTACCAACTGACCGCATATGATGCGGCCTATCTCGACCTGGCTCTAACGGAAAATCTGCCGCTTGCAACGCTGGATCGAAAATTACGCGTAGTAATGTGTGACGCAGGAGTTTCCCTGCTGGATCACGCCCACTGAGTAACAGGGCTGTCATTGGGCTCTTTGTTTCGGCCACCTCTTGCTTACGATCCCTGGCGCAGCGAGGTACAAAGATCTATGTCAAGACTACAGATCTTGCCGGCACTGTTGTTGCTAGTGTTGCTAGTGTTGCTAGTGCTGCTGGTTGTTGTTCAAGGCTCTCCGTCAATGGCTTATGCAAGGGAACCCTCTATGTCCGGTGCATTGTCGAGTCCATCACAATTAGAAGAGGCCCGACTCCTGAAAAAGGGCAGCTACCCGGTGCGCACCCGGTTTTTGGATAACGGGGAACCGCGCTACACC
>CBDUUA010000361.1:0-3218 GCA_965370135.1 uncultured Cellvibrionales bacterium | reverse complement strand
TGGTCGCTGAAGCCCTGCGCAATTATCAAATTCCTTTTATTGCCGCCGGCCGCAATCGCGCCCGTCTGGAAGAGGCCATGAGCCTGGTTCCCGGCATTGAAAACGCCGATTACGAAATCGTCGAAGTCCAACACGAATCCGCGGCGCTGCTTGAACTGTTCAAAGGCTCCGAGCTTGTATGTAACACCGTGGGGCCCTTCCATTACTTTGGCAGCCTGGTAGTCGAAGCCTGCGCCAAAGCCGGCATCCACTATCTCGACACCACCGGTGAGATTCCGTTCATGGAAACCGCAGCAAAGCAATATGGCGACCAGTACGAGGCCAACGGCAAGGTGCTGGCGCCTTGTACCTCTTACATGTACACGCCACTCGAAATTGCGGCTCAGATCGTGCTGGAAACACCTGGAATCGACACCCTCGAAGCCATATGCAGTGCCACCGGCACCCCGACCTATGCCTCGACGCAAACCATCTTTTCCATGTTCCAGACATCCGATCAAGCATTCTACCTCGAGAACCGCGAGCGCGTGATTTGGCCTCTCGCCGAGGGCTATGAGGTGGTAGTGCCGGGCCTGATGATGACGCAATTGGCCCACCCCTGGGGCGGAGGCTCTCTGCCGCTGTATTTCGAGAATGACCCCCGCGTGATCAATTGCCGCCAATTGACCGGCTTCACCAATCGCCCGCTGATGCAACAAGTCGTCGCCATGCAGCGAATGTACGAGAGCGATCTGCGCCAGCTGCCCGCTGAAGAACAGCAAGAAAAACTGAAGGCGATCGGCGAAAGCATTCAGCCGGGCATGCCCCCAAGAGAGAACCCGCTGTTACACCGCAACACCGATGTGGTTCACGGTCGCGGCGGCAACACCAGTACCAGCTGTATCATTCGCAGCTATGCACCCTACCAACTCACCGGTGTGGCGCAAGCGGCAACCGCCAACTATTTGATCAATGGCCACCAGAAGAGCGCTGGATTCAGCTCTGCTTGCCAGGCTGTAGGGCATCATGAACTACTGGGCCAGTTCCAGAATTTCGGCCTCTGTCAAATGGAAACTGAATAGCACGGTTGACTAGCACGACTGATCGGTACGACTAAAGAGGAGCACTTACTCAAATGCGGATAATCGAGCACTTCGATAACGGGGCGAAGTACTACCCCGACAATATTGCCTTCGTCGATGTCAATGATGACAGCTCGGCCACGACCTATGTGCAGGCACAAACCGCAAGCCATGGCATCGCCGGCGCTATTGATGCCCATGGCTTTAGTAAGGGCTCCCATGTCGGCATCCTGGCGCCCAACTGTAGCCAGGCATTCCTGGCCTTGTTGGGCGTGTTTCGGGCAGAATGCGTTTGGCTGCCGATCAATCCGCGCAATACCGTGGCGAATAATGCGGATTTACTGCAGCGATTCGACGGCGAATTGCTACTGTTCCACAGCTGTTACGCCGACGAGGCGCAACAGTTGCTCGATGACTGTGCCGGCATTGCGCAGATTGTTTGTATCGACGGCGACTGCGGCGTCGGCATCAGTCTGGAGGCCTGGTCCAAAGACACTCCTCAAACATTTACCGGACAAGCTTTTACCGGTGACACCGGCCGCCTGGATGAAACCTTCGCCATCTTCGGAACCGGCGGCACCACGGGAAAACCCAAGGGCGTCGTTCTCAGCCACAGAAATGTGCATACGTTCTTCAGCAATTTCTACGCGCATTTCAATTACCATGACGATAGCTGCCACCTGGTGGTAGCACCGATGACCCATACCGCGGGCCTGCTCGGTTGTCTCCACTTTGCCCGCGGTGGCACCAATGTCATCATGGCCAGCACCAATCCCACCGATATTGTCGATGCCATCGAAAAACACCAGGTCTCGCACCTGTTCCTGCCGCCGACATTACTCTATATGCTGCTCGCGCTTCCCGACGTAAGAAAGCGCGACTACAGCTCCCTGCGGCACTTCCTGGTGGGCGCCGCGCCCACCTCACTGAGCAAGCTGAAAGAGGCCATCGAGGTATTCGGGCCGGTGATGACGGAGGCCTTTGGCCAGACCGAAGCGCCGGCATCGATTACCGCCAAGGCGCCCTGGGACTATCTGGATGACAACGGCAACATCATTGAAGCCCGACTGCATTCCATCGGCCGCCCCTGTGTCTTTAACAATGTCGCGATCCTCGACGATAACGGCAAGGCCGTAGCCGACGGCGCCGCAGGTGAAATCTGCATCCGCGGCGACCTGGTAACCCCCGGCTACTATAAAAATCCCGAGGCCACGGCCGAAGCGCGCGAATTTGGCTGGCACCATACCGGTGACATCGGTGTAATGAGTGATGACGGCTATATCACTATCGTCGATCGCAAAAAGGACATGATTATTACCGGCGGCTTTAACGTCTACCCCAACGAGATCGAGCAGGTTCTGTCAACCCACCCCGCGATACTGGATTGCGCGGTGATCGGTGTCCCTGACGAAAAATGGGGCGAGGCGGTTAAAGCAGTAATTCAACCAAAACCGGGGCAAACTTGCACTCAGGAGGAGCTGTGCGCCCTGGTGAAAGAAAAGCTGGGCAGCGTGAAAACCCCTAAAAGCATCGATTTTGTCGAGCAGCTACCGCGTAGCCCGGTCGGCAAGATACTCAAGGCTGAAATCCGCAAACAGTATTGGCAAGACCAGGCGCGCGCAGTGAATTGAGAGCAACAGCGCGATGTACACGAAAACCGGGAATGAGCCACCGGGGCGCCAGCAAGACGGTATCCAGAGACAGAGTAATTTCCTCGAGCAAAGGCACTACTTTGGATTCTTTAAGTAGCTAAGTTGCAGGTGTCCCCTGAAAAAAGACCTGGGAACTCCGGGCCATGTCTGATGTCAGATTGCCAAACCCATTGCGATCAATATCAACAGGCAGGACTAATCATGAAAGCAACCCTATTGGGCATTGCCCGGAATAGTAAAACGACACGTCTTGCCCTGCTTTTGGCCTTCAGCAGCGCCGTAGCCATCACCGCAACGGCGGCGGCACAGAGCTTCGATCCCGACACCTTCCACAAGCCCGACGAACAGGCGCTACGTCAAACGCTGAATTCAATACAGTACCAGGTCACTCAGCGGGACGATACCGAACGGCCCTTTAAAAATGCCTATTGGGACAACAAGGAGGATGGCATTTACGTGGATGTCGTCAGCGGTGAGCCCCTTTTTTCTTCCACCCACAAATATA
>CBDUUA010000360.1:0-3248 GCA_965370135.1 uncultured Cellvibrionales bacterium | reverse complement strand
GCATTGCGCTCGGGATCGCTGTCGCCAAAGCCTTCCCGGGCCAGCTCGTCCTGGGGCAGTTCATCCAGGAAGCGACTGGGAGTGGTGGTAATGACCTCGCCGAATTGCTTGCGCCGCCGCGCCAGGGTCATGGTCAGGGTCTGTTGGGCCCGGGTGATGCCCACATAGCAGAGACGCCGCTCTTCCTCGATATCGCCGGATTCGATACTGTTGCGATGGGGTAGCAGGTTTTCTTCCATGCCGATCATGAATACATGGGGAAACTCCAGGCCCTTGGCGGCATGGAGGGTCATCAGCTGTACCCGGTCACCGCTATCTTCCTCTTCTTGCTGCTCCAGCATATCCCGTAGTATCAGTTTGCTGATGGCCTCTTCAATCGTGCAACCCTCTGTCGCCAGGTTTTTGCGCAGGGAATCTACCAGCACATGCACGTTTTGCATGCGGCGGTCTGCTGCCGCCGGACTGGCGGTATTCTGGAAGCACCAGGCCTGGTAGTGCATGCCCTCGATCATCTCACGAATAGCGGCAATGGCATTACCTTGCCGGCTTTGCTGGCGGCAGTGATCCATGAAGCTGATAAATTCAGTGAGGCGCGCCAGCGCCTGTGGATTGGCCTGTTGGGCAAAGCCTAGTTCCCCCGCTGCATTGTAGAGACTGGTGTGTCGGCCGTTGGCATATTGGCCCAGGGATTCGAGGGTGCCGGGGCCGATTTTTCGCCGCGGGACATTGACGATACGCAGGAACGCGTTGTCGTCTGCGGGATTAATCAACAGCCGTAGATAGGCCATGATGTCCTTGATTTCATTGCGCGCAAAAAAGGAAGTGCCACCGGAGAGGTGGTAGGGCACATCGTGTTGCTGCAACTTGATTTCCAGCGGCCTGGCCTGGTGATTGCCGCGGTAGAGGATGGCGAAATCCTCCCACTTCAAGCCTCGACGCAGACGATGGTCGGCAATTTCGGTGACCACCCGCTCCATTTCGGCCTCGTCGTTGGGGCATTGGATTACCCGTATCGCGTCACCGTGGGCCAATTCGCACCACAATTTCTTGTCGAATACATGGGGATTATTGGCGATGACATGGTTGGCTGCCCCCAGAATGCGCGCCGTTGAGCGATAGTTTTGCTCCAGTTTGATGACTTCAAGCTCGGGAAAGTCGGCTTGCAGCTGCACCAGATTTTCCGGCCGGGCGCCTCGCCAGGAATAGATGGACTGGTCGTCATCGCCAACCGCGGTGAGCGCTCGCCGGGTGCCTACCAGCAGCTTGACCAGCTCGTACTGCGCGCCATTGGTGTCCTGGTACTCGTCGACCAGCATATAGCGCACCCGGCCGTGCCACTGGGCGAGCACCTCGGGCTGGTCTCTCAGCAGCAGTGCCGGCACTGAGATCAGGTCATCGAAATCGACCGCATTATAGGTCTTGAGCAGTTTCTGGTACTGCTCGTAGACCTGTGCGGCGCGCTGTTCACCGGCTGACTGCGCTGCGGCCATTGCCTGCTCTGGCCGAAACAACTCATTCTTCCAGGTGGAAATAAGCTGTTGCATCAGCGGCGCTTGCTCGGCCTGGTCTTCGCCGTGTTGTAACAGGCAGTCCTTCAGCACCCGTTGACTATCGTCGCCATCGAAAATTGAAAAGCCGTTCTTGAAGCCCAGCAGCCGGTGGTGGCGCCGAATAATATTGAGCCCCAGCGTGTGAAAGGTCGATATATTGAGGCCCTGGGCGCCGCCGCCGGCCAGCAGGCTGCCTACCCGGGACTTCATCTCCCGGGCGGCCTTATTGGTAAAGGTCACGGCATAGATATGGCTGGCGTCGAGGTCGCAGCTATTGATCAGCCAGGCGATTTTGCGGGTGATGACGCTGGTTTTACCACTACCTGCGCCGGCGAGCACCAGTACCGGGCCGTCGATATAGTGGACTGCTTTTCGCTGTTGCGGGTTGAGTGTGGTCACGGTTATTACCCTTCCCTACTCAGCCAGCCAGCTATTTTTTGCCGGTCGGGAACAGATCCCGAGTGCACCAGCTGCTCGTCGACCAGCACCGCCGGGGTGCTCATGACGCCATAATTCATAATGGCTTCAGGGCTGGTCTCTTTAATCACCTCTACATCGACACCCATCTCACTGGCGGTCTGCTGGATGATCTGCGCAGTTTTGCTGCATTTCGCACAGCCGCTGCCCAGTACTTTAATGATTTTCATGGGGACGCCTCAGGCTCAGTGTATGGCATTTAAAATCCAGCCTACCAGAGTAAAGGATACCAGCAGCATAGTGAAGATGATGGCGAGTAAACGCCACTGCATGACTTGCTTCAGCAATATAAATTCGGGAAAGCTTGCCGCGACGGTGCTCATGCAAAATGCCAGGGTGGTGCCTACCGGGAGGCCTTTGGTGATCAGGCTTTCCATGACTGGAATGACCCCGGTAGCATTTGCATACAGCGGAATTCCCAGTAACACCGCCGCGGGCACAGACCACCATTGGCCCTGGCCTAAATGTGATGCTATCCAGCCGTCGGGCACGAAGCCGTGCAGTGCCGCCCCCAAGCCAACCCCGATGATGACCCACTTCCAAACCCGGCCAAATATATCAAACAATTCAGCTTTGGCGAACTGATGGCGCTGCCGTAGTGACAGCCGTCGGCCGGGCTCGACATGAATGCCCTCGCCCTGTGCTTGCTGATACGCTTTGGCGGCAAAATCTTGCAGCAGTTTTTCCGCATGGATCAAGTCGAGAAACATGCCCCCTAAAATACCGACAGCCATTCCCACTGCAATATAGATGACGGTAAATTGCCAGCCCAATAGGCTCAACAATAATAAAATAGCCACTTCATTTATCAGCGGCGATGTCAGCAGAAAAGCCATGGTAATACCGACGGGGATGCCCGCCGAGGTAAAGCCCAGAAAGACAGGGATACTGGAGCAAGAGCAAAAAGGGGTGATGGCGCCAAAGCTGGAGCCTAAAAAATAGCCGAATATCCGGTGCTTGCCGCTTAGGTAGCTGCGCACAAACTCAATATTCAACGAGGCCCTAATCAGGGCGATGAAATAAATCATGACCACGAGCAGGGCAAATATTTTGGTGGTGTCTTCAATGAAAAAATGCAGGGCATCACCCGATTTTGTATCCGGTGATAAGCCTATTAGCTGAAACACCAGCCAATCTGCAAAATGAGAAAAGAGTGAAAGCACGTTCGCCCCTAACTTTCGTATGCTGCCATGCTACTGTAGTTGGCGCCTGATGACACTT
>CBDUUA010000359.1:0-3252 GCA_965370135.1 uncultured Cellvibrionales bacterium | reverse complement strand
GGAGAGTACCAGAAGTTTATTTCCGGCTACGGTGGTGCGCACAATGCCTACACCAGCTTTGAAGATACCAACTATTTTTTCGACATCAATGCTGCCTACCTGGGCCAGGCACTGGATCGTTTCAGCCAGTTCTTTATCAGTCCCTTGTTCACCGAGAAATATGTCGATCGAGAGAAACATGCAGTGGAATCCGAGTATCGGGCAAAATACAAGGATGAAGGGCGCCGCGGCCTCGATGTGCTCAAGGAGGTCGTCAATCCCGAGCACCCCTTCGCGAAGTTTTCTGTCGGCAATCTGGATACCCTGGCAGATCGACCGGATTCCCTGGTGCGCGATGAACTGATCAGTTTTTATCGGCAGCACTATTCGGCTAACAGAATGTCTCTGGTGGTGCTGGGTAGTGAGTCAGTCGCCGGTTTGCGCAGCATGGTTGAGGAGCGGTTTGCCGCTGTGCCGGATCGCGATGTGCAGCAGCACACGATTGCAACACCGCTGTTCTCGCAAGGGCGCTTGCCGGTCGAGTTATTCGTCACCCCCGAGCAGGACATTCGCAACCTGGATATGACCTTCCCGATAGCCGACCCGCGGCCTTACTGGGAGGCAAAGCCCATGCATTTGATTGCCGATATTATCGGCCATGAGGGCGAGGGTAGTTTGTTACAGCACCTCAAGCAGCGAGGTTATGCGGAAGGCTTATCGGCGGGGGTGGGCCTGCAGTATCGCGGAGGAGCAACTCTCAATGTGTCTATTAAACTGACGGAGTCCGGCTATGCGAACCGGGACGAGGTGGTGGCGGCAGTATTCCAGACTATTGACCGGATCGCCTCCGAGGGTATTGCACCACAGCGCTTTGACGAACAGAGCAAGGTCAGCGATATCCAGTTTCGCTACCAGGACAAACGCGAGAATATTCACTACGTGCTGGGCTTGGCCGCGTCTATGAGCCGGTATCCGGCGACCCTGGTGCTCAAAGGGCCCTACCTGTTCGACGACTATCGCCCCGATCTCTACCAGCAATATCTGGCGCAGTTGCGCCCCGATAATGTGCTGATCATGGTGACGGGCCCGGGCTTACCCGCCAATCGAAGCTCACGATTATACCAGACCCCCTATGCCGTGGAGCCATTCGCCGCATCGCAAATGCAAGCCTGGCAGGGCGCCGGTATCAATTCGGCAATTGTCATGCCGGGGCCCAATCCGTTCATTCCCGAGGAGTTTGAACGCCTGGTTACTTCGGCGCAGGAGCGCAAACCGCGCCAGTTGCTGGCTGAAGATAATCTGCGTATCTGGCATGGGGATGATGAGCAATTTACCGCGCCACGGGCCAGTCTGCGGGTGGGCTTTTTCAGTCCGCTGGCGAACGACAGTGCTCGCCATCGGGTGTTGCTGCAACTCTATGCCGCCACTGTGGTCGACCGGCTCAACCCGAAGCTCTATCCCGCCCTGTTAACCGGCTTTAATGCCAGGCTGGGCGCGTCGCGACGGGGGCTGGAACTCGGTATTGACGGATTTAGCGACAAGCAGATTGGCCTGTTCGAGATGATGTTGGCCGAGATTCAGCAGGGGCCAATCGATGCGCGGCGCTTTGCGGATATTAAACAAGAGCTCATGCGCGCCTGGCAGAATCGCAAGTTGCAGCCCCCTTACCAGTATATCTCGGAGACATTGCGAAACCTGCTCTACACGCCATCCTGGAACGAGGATGACAAGCTTGCCGCTATCGCAGAGCTGTCGGTTGAGGATTTGGAGCAATACCGGCGAGCTTTTCTGGGCAAGTTGCGTATTGACGTGCTTGCCTACGGCAATATAACAGCGGAGCAGTCCACCGGCCTGAAGAGTCTTGTGCAACCTCTGTTGAGCCGTGTTGAAGGAACCGTCGAGTTACCCGGGGTATCCCTGGTGGCGCTGCCGCCGTCCGGTCGCTGGCGCTACCCTTTGACTCTTGAACACAGTGACGCGGCCATTGCCTACTATGTGCAGGGTGAGTCTGATGACAATCAGCAGCGGGCCCTGATGGGGCTCACCGGACAGATTGTTCGCACACCCTATTATCACTCCCTGCGCACCGAACAGCAGTTTGGCTACGTGGTCTATGCGGCTACCACGGTGCTCGAGCGCATGCCCGGGCTGACCTTTATTGTGCAATCTTCGGTGGCGGATGCGGCCACCTTGTTGGCAGCCAGCGATAAACTGCTGCGGGACTTTGACCAAACGGCCCAGGCCATGACCGTGGCGGAGTTTGAACAACACAAGGAGGCGCTTAAAAGCCTGATTAACCGCCCTCACAAGAATCTTGCCCATGAGGCCGGTTTTTTCTGGGTGCAAATCCTCCAGCACTACCTGGAGTTTGATCGTCGCGAGCAGCTGACCCTGGCCCTGGACAAGATTGAACTGGAGCAGTGGCGTCGGTTCTACCGCGATACCTTGCTGCCGCTACCCGCGCGCTCCCTGGTGGTCACCCAGGCCGGCGACCATCAGGTCGGGCCCAAGGCCTGGAGCCAAAGCCGATTGATCAAGGATGCGAACAGTTTCCGGCAGGCACAGCAACAGCGCGCCTATCCCTGAGGGATGGGCCGCTGCTGATGGAAGGGGCCGCCGCTGCAGCTGCATTCGCCCAAAATACGCCTGAGTCTCATCTTTCCCGGAACTCTTCCGGCGCTATTGCCAGCTATTGCCAAACTAGAATCGACGTTTCTCGACAATGTTGCTAGATTTGTTGGAGGTAGAGCGTTAATTGGCTCAGTGAACAGCCGCGAGGCTTGGCGAACACTGGGGGCAATGGCGATGGTAGCGCTGCAGCGGTAACACCGCAGTGGGTTTGGGACTTTATAAGGGTAGAGCAACACAAATGCGATTGAGCCATGCACTGATCGTGGACGATTCTCGTACTTCGGCAGCACTACTGGGGAAAATGCTGGCGCGCAGCGAGCTCAGCAGCGATAAGGCCGCCTCAGGGGAGGCCTGCCTGAGCTATCTCGCCGGTACCCGTCCGGACATCATCTTTATGGATCATATGATGCCGGGAATGGACGGATTCGAAGCGGTTAAAGCGATCAAGCAGCAGCCACGCCTGGCTGCCATTCCCATCGTTATGTACACCTCCAAGGGCGGCGATATGTATGTCGGCCAGGCCCGGGCGCTGGGTGCGGTCGACGTGTTGCAAAAACCAGCCGCTGAGCACGATGTGGTCGACTTGCTGCAGCGCTTGCGCGAGGATGCTTCTTGCTCGCCGCAGCAGACCCTTGAGCAGAC
>CBDUUA010000358.1:0-3259 GCA_965370135.1 uncultured Cellvibrionales bacterium | reverse complement strand
ACTGTTATCGAGGGCCTGAATGATATCGAGGGCTGTCCGCCGGGCAGTTTCGCGCTCTACTTTAAAATGCACCACGCCATTGTGGACGGTGACCTCGGGCAGCATATCATGAATATTCTGCACGACCGCGAGCCCAATCCACCTGAGGTGCCCCCTGCCAACGCAGAAATCAACGTCGCCATCACCAAGGAATTTAAAGAGCCCCGGCTGGGCGACGCTCAACTACTTGCCCGCGCTTTTACTAACCGGGTGAAGAACGCCATTCCCAATGCCCGGACGGCAGTCAGTGTCGTCTCCAGTATGGGCGATACCCTGCTAAAAATTGCGAAGCACGAATTACCCGCCCCCCAACTGGGCCCCAGAACAAGATTTGACGAACCCGTTGGGCCGCATCGGGTGATGGAAGCAGTGGAATTCTCCTTGTCTGAACTCAAGGAAATTAAAAACGCCACCCATACCACCGTCAATGACGTATGCGTCACCATTATCGGTGGTGGCCTGCGCAAATATCTGGCGTATCACGGTGAGCTGCCCGAAGAGAGCATCATCGGCAATATACCGGTCAGCATGCGCAGGCGAGGAATAGAGAGCGATGAGGCCAACCAGGTCGGCGCGATGATGGCGAAAATCCACACCGAGATAGCTGACCCCATCGATCGACTCCACCAGGTTCATGACAGTGTGGTCGACGCCAAAAAGTTTATCGGTACACCTCTTGTCGAACCGCTCAAGTTGGTTGGTTTATTCCCACCTTTTTTATCCAAGCCCCTTTGCCGCCTCTACGTTGATAGCGAAGCAACAAAGTTGCTGCCGATCGGCACGCCGGCCGTTATTACCAATGTCCCGGGTCCTCGAGACGACCTCTATTTCAACGGCGCCAAACTGGTAAAAATGCACCTCATTGGCCTGTGTACGGCAGGTGTGGCGCTCTTTAACGCGATCTTCAGCTTGGGTGATGCGCTCACCATCACCTTTCTCGCCGATCGCGACATCATGCCCGACCCCGCGTTTTACCGGCAATGTGTAGAGGAATCCTATGATGAGTTGAAAGTCGCGGTACTGGGTAAGCCCAAAGCCCATACCAAAGCCCATACCAAAGCCCATACCAAAACCAAAACTGAAACCAAAACTGAAACCTAGTGGAGGATTATATCGTGGCGCATACTTTTCCAGTCAATTGCGACGTCAAGACAGCGTTTGCTCTGTTGAGTGATCCGAATTTTCTCAACGCCAGAAACCAGGCCATTGGCGAATTGGAATCCAGCTGCGTGGTGGAGAAACAAGGTGACAAGACCGTGCTTCACATTACACGGAGAATTGCTCGCAAGAACATTCCCAAAGTGCTAACCAAAGTATTCAAGCCGGAACAAACGATAGAGTTCGTCGAGGAGTGGCGTCCTGACGGCAATAATATGGTCGGCCACTATAAATCGGATATCCTGGGCATGCCGGTAAAAGTGGATGCCCAACTCAAGCTGATCGAGACGCCGAAGGGCTGTGACTATTTTATCGACCACACCGCAAAGGCGAAAATTCCCCTGGTGGGGCGCCTGGTCGAAAAATTTATTATCAGCCAGACCGGGGGTGGCGTTGGGGCCGAAATAGATTACCTGAATAAGCAGCTAGGCTGACAAAATTCAGACAGTCTTGCGCTCGCCATGACCGCTATTCTCGGGCAGCCTTCTGGGATGGGAAGTCGATTTGCAAAGTGATATCCCCAAGGGAACCCTTGTGGTGCTGTTGGTGCTGTTGGTGCTGTTGAGGCGATTTTGTTGGAAAAAGAGCTGTTGATATGCTGGAGAAAATAGGTGAGCCCGCCCCTCCCAAGGGACTTGCCCTAAAGCTTTTTAGGGCGCCGATTTGGTTTTACCGCTCAAGGCTGGGTTTTTTGTTGGGAGAGCGCTTCATGCTGTTAAAGCACCGGGGTAGGAAATCCGGCTTGCTGAGAGACACAGTTATTGAGATTATCGACCAGGATAAAGAACGTGGAAAAATATACGCGGCCTCCGGTTTTGGTGAAAGCTCGCAGTGGTATAAAAATATATGTGCCGACAAAAGGGTGCTGCTCACCATTAAAAACAAGGAGTTTTCCGCACTCGCGAGAGTGCTGGACCCGCAGGGATCTGAACGGGTACTGAAAACATACGCAAGGGTTCATCCCCGATCGATAAAGGGGGTGGCGAAACTGTCGGGCTATAGAATGGATGGGTCGGAGTCTGACATCATTGCTTTTAGTCGTATCGTCAAGATTATTGAGTTTTCAAAAGTAGAGACATAGCGGGGCTGGCTATCTCTCAAGATCAGTCCATTAAGGCCAAGCTATTGAGTGCTATCGTTGCCGTTCCAGTTTTTCTATGGTTTTTTCAATGTCTTCCGGGCTTTGCTCGCGAATTTTTGCAGCCTCTGCTTCAAGATCCTGGTCACTATCGGCTTTTAAGCCCTGGTTGAGTCGCTCCTCTTCAGAGAATACATCACCGCCCATATTTTGGCAGCTACTGCCGACAGCGCAGGGTTGCTGGTCGATCGGTGCGTTTATCGTGGCTGACTCTGGATACGCGGTTCCGGCGAAGGCTGCGAATAACAGACTGAGGACAAGGGCTGGTTTTATCTGCATGACAAAATGCTTCTATCGGTTGAATAACTTCTATCGGTTGAATAAATCGCGACTATAGCGCAAATCACAGAGGTAATCGAAGGGGTGAACAGGCGAATGGGTATTAACTGCCGGTAGCTGCTGAACAGTTTGCCAACTTGTCAGGGTCACCCGGAGCCGGGGGCCTTGCTTCAGGGGAGCTCTTCTCGCGGATTGCTTCGACGTTCCTGGCATGTAAAGCCGCGACCCGGTCCCGGTCGAGCTTGGCAAAATACTGGTCTTCCTCCGCCTTGCCCTTTAAGTGCAACCTGTCGCTAAATCCGGTCATTGCAGCCACCTCCCGCTCTACCTGGCTCTACCTATCATCAGGGTAGCGGACTGCGACGACTATTACTTTGACAGGCATCAACAACACGGGGGTTGCTGCCTTGGGTGAGTATCGGTTTCTCATAGCAGGTTTGGGGTGCGACTTGGTCAACTGGGTAAATCAAGCACTGTTGATCGTGCGGATTTATTCTGTTGGCCGAATAAATTCAGCCCTACTGGGTCGAGTTCATTCGACCATCGACGCCATCTCTGATGGACACCAAACCACCAAAGGTTGCCGGTGTCAGCCGCTTACCACTTGGAATAATGCTCTTCGGTAAAACCGTGGAGTCCGTCGAT
>CBDUUA010000357.1:0-3264 GCA_965370135.1 uncultured Cellvibrionales bacterium | reverse complement strand
CTTTTCCAATAGGCCTCGATCAAGGTGTTACCCCGCAGGTAGTGATAGATCGCCACCGCCGGGTTGGGGAACTTGGCAATAAAATTGCAGGGCTCGATCACCGCACCATAGCTGCCGGTAGCGCCGGCTTCGAGCCAGCGCAATGCACTCATCTGCGAACTCCCGGTCAATACGCCCCCGGAGGAGGTCAGGTGATCCGCCATGGCGCCGGGCAGGTAGTGATTACTGCCGATATCCGGCACATGGGTCAAGCCGGTAAAGTAAAACAGGATATTTGATTTATTTTTTATCGACTCGGCCCGCTCCCAGTGCACTGGCAGGGTACTGCCAAATGCTCGCTCCACCATGGGAAACAGGCTGGCTCTCACACTGCGATTTCGATCCGAGGTCTCCAGCAGGTAGATATGACCGCGGGGCATGCGAGCATCCGCCCGCAGACCGCGGTCAATCAGCTTCTTGGCCTCAGAAAAATCGCTGGCAGCCAACATCATCGTGGGACGCACTCCGGTATCAGACCAGGGCCGCGTGGTGGCCGCGTTGTAATACTCACTTTGGCGGGTCATGTTGCAGCCCTGGGCGCACCAGGCCTGATCGAAGCCGAGGGCAAAAGCACTGCTTATAGACATGCAGTCCACCCGGTACGGTGCTGTCCAGGCAAGGGCATAGGCCTGGATGTGGGGCCCGGTGGCAGCATCCACCTGCCGCTTTACTTGCTCGAACTCAAGCCGGGACAAAACCCCCTTGCCAGGGGTGAAAGCTACCCGGATAATGTTAGCCTCCGGTATGTGGCGACGCTGTTGATAGTAGTGTGCAATTTGCCGGCTCAGCGGATCGCGCTGATTGACAATAATCGCCAATTCGTCGGCGCTAATACCGGAGCGGGGCAGCTCAACCACAATCGCTGAAGCCGGCGATGGGTAACAAAGCACCGCCAACAAAGCCGCCACTCGCCAGAAAAATTTAAATAGAAGTCTCATAACAATGAATGATAACAAAGCTCGCAATATTCGCATCCACCATAACATCCGCCCGGTTCTAGGCGAGCGGGTTTACCTGGATTCCACCGCGCTGGTGATTGGCGATGTACATCTCGGCGCCGACAGCTCGGTTTGGCCGATGACCGTCATCCGTGGAGATATGCACCGCATCCGCATCGGAGCCCGCTCCAGCATCCAGGACGGCAGTGTCCTGCATATCACCCATGCAGGACCCTACAATGAAAATGGCTGGCCCCTGCACGTGGGAGATGAGGTGACGGTGGGTCACAAGGTGGTGCTACACGGCTGCACTATCGGCAACCGGGTACTGGTGGGTATTGGCAGTATCGTCATGGATGGCGCGGTGGTGGAAGACAACACGGTAATTGGCGCCAATAGCCTGGTGCCCCCGGGCAAAACCCTGGCGGGAGGTTATCTGTATATGGGTAGCCCGGCTCGCCAGGTGCGGCCTTTGACTCAGCATGAAATGGCATATTTCAGCTATTCAAGCGACAATTATGTGAAGCTCAAAGACAGCTACCTGGCCTGAACCAGCAGCTCGCGCATACTACGGATAACCGGCGCAGTCTGAGGCATAACGCCCCGCCACAAAAGAAAACTCTCTGCCGCCTGCTCTACCAGCATGCCGAGTCCATCGGCAACCCGGGCAACACCCTGGGCACTGGCCCAATTCATAAAAGGCGTTGGCTCCGCGCCATAGACCATGTCATAGACCAGCGCGTGAGGCGCCAGTATGCCCGCCGGTAGTGCCGGTATTTTCCCCGCCAGGCTGGCGCTGGTACCGTTGATCACCAGATCAAAACTACCATCCTGCAGTGCCTCATAGCCAAGCCCACTGACCGGCCCCAGCGAGCCAAAGGCCTGTGCCAATTGCCGTGCCTTCTCGGCCGTGCGATTGGCAATAAGCAGCTGAGCCGGTTGCTGCTGCAACAGCGGCGCTAACACTCCCCGCACAGCGCCGCCGGCGCCCAGTACCAGCACACGCTGCCCCCCTATGGAATAATCCAGGTTGCCGGTAATGTCCCGCAGCAGGCCGATACCGTCAGTATTGTCTCCCTGTACAGCGCCGTCCTGCCGGCGTAGCAGTGTGTTGACAGCACCGGCCCGACGAGCAGCCTGGCTGAGCTGATCGGCAAAGTTATAGGCCTCGAGTTTGAACGGCACAGTGATATTCAAGCCCAGCCCGCCGCTTTCAAAAAATTCCCGGGCTTCACTGTCAAATTGATCCAATGCCACTTGTCGACCCAGATAGTTTATATCCTGGCCGGTCTGTTCTGCGAAACTGCTGTGAATCGTGGGCGACAGACTGTGGGCTATGGGGTTGCCAAAAACGGCGTAGCGATCAGTCATTTGAACTTATACCCACTGCCGAGGTTTTAAGTAGCCCTGGTATAGCTCGGCCTCGGGTGAGCCCTCCGCGGGCTGCCAATCGTATTTCCAGCCCGCCTCCGGGGGCAGCGACATCAGAATGGATTCGGTGCGACCGCCACTCTGCAGGCCAAAGATAGTACCGCGATCATAGACCAGGTTAAATTCGACATACCGACCCCGGCGATAGCTCTGGAAATCCCGCTCTCTCGCACCATAGGCAGTATCTTTTCGACGCGCCATAATCGGCCGATACGCCGCTAGATAGCTGTCGCCGACGGCCTGCATAAAAGCAAAACAAGTATCGAAATCCCACTGGTTCAGATCATCAAAGAACAAGCCGCCGATACCGCGGGTCTCCTGCCGGTGCGGCAGGTAAAAATAGTCATCACACCACTTTTTGTAACGCGGATAAACATCGTCACCAAAGGGTGCGCAGGCCCTGTGGGCAACCTCGTGCCAGTCGCGACAATCCTGCTCAAAAGGGTAGTAGGGGGTGAGATCGTAACCGCCTCCGAACCACCACACCGGCGGCCGGTCCTCTTTATAGGCAACGAACAGGCGCACATTGGCATGGGAGGTCGGCACATAGGGATTGCGCGGGTGGATCACCAGCGACACCCCCATGGCGCGAAACGAACCGCCGGCCAATTCCGGCCGATTGGCGGTGGCAGAGGGCGGCAAGCGCTCACCGCTGACATCAGAGAAATTGACTCCGCCCTTTTCGATCACAGCACCGTCAGTCAGCACCCGGGTGCGACCGCCACCACCGGCCGCACGCTGCCAGTTATCCTCCTGAAAGCCGGCAGCGCCGTCTTCCTGCTCAAGACCCTCACAGACTCTATCCTGCAATTGCAGCAGCCAGGTCTTTACTCGCTCTATATCAAGTGTTGTCATA
>CBDUUA010000356.1:0-3264 GCA_965370135.1 uncultured Cellvibrionales bacterium | reverse complement strand
CCGTATACCAGCACCACGCTATCGAAACCTTCCTCGCGGTAGCTTCTGACGCCGAAAGATGAAACCAGGTCAAAGCCGTCGGCTTGAACCGCCTCTAACAGCAGGTTCGGGTGGACTTTTACACCACACTGCTCCATGCGAGCCAGCAGCATGCCGATCGAATAGCGGGCAACATCCGAGCCGATATGGGTGGACTTGTGAAAAACCTCGACTTGCTTGCCGCGCTCGGTCAGGTATTCCGCCACGCAGGGGGTTTCGTAATGGTCTTCCATCGAGATGATGGCAACCCGGTCGCCGGTTTTGGCCTTGCCCTGCATCACCTCCCAGCCCTGTACCACATGGGGCAGGTCGATGCCGGGAATATCATTGGGCAGACGCGGCGTCGAACCGGTGGCAATTACCACGGCATCCGGCGATAGCGCTTTGATGGTATCGATATCCGCAGTGGTCTCGAGTTTGACTTCGACGCCGAGGCGCGCCATTTCGTTTTCCTCGAAATACACCTGGTCTTCGAAATCATCGCGCCCGGGAGACCTGGCAGCGATCAGCAGTTGGCCGCCCATGCGCTTGCCCTGCTCCAGCAGAGTCACTTTGTGACCGCGCAGGGCAGCTATCCTGGCGGCTTCCGCTCCGGCAATACCGCCACCGACTACTACCACATGTTTTGGTTTTTCTGCCGGCTGGAACTGATCTTGCCACAGCAATTCCTTGCCGATGACCGGGTTGATGGAGCAGGTCGGGGTATAGGGAAAGGTCTTGGGTTCTGAGGCTTCGTCGATACAGCGAGTGCAGGAGATGCAGCGGCGGATCTCGTTCAAGCGCCCCTCTTTTGCCTTGATGGCAAATTCGGGATCGGCGATACCCGCTCGCACCATGCCGACCAGATCACAACACCCTTCCTTGAGAACTTCCTCTGCCAATACCGGGTCGTTGATGCGTCCGGTGAACAAAACCGCGGGCCTCGGATTCATCTCGGCGAGGTCGGCCATTGCCGCTTTGCCGAACTCTTTGAACTGGGCGTGGCCATAGTAGGAGTTAGGCACATAGGACGGCGCGCCCCAGCAATGACCTGCATCGATATCGACAAAATCGAGCAGGCCGGTTTCGGCGATCGCATAGAGCATCTCGCGCATGGCCATATTATCGAAGCCGCCCTGGCGGAACTCCTTGCCGCTAATGCGAATACCCAGGGCCAGGGAATCGCCGACGCGCTCGCGTACGCGCTTCAGCGACTCCACCACGAAGCGGACCCGCTGCTCGGGGCCACCGCCCCACTGGTCGCTGCGCCGATTGGTCACCGGTGACAAGAAGCAGTGAGCCAGGGTCTCGTGGGCGCAGTGAATCTCTATGCCGTCCGCGCCTGCATTTTTAGCAACCTCTGCGGCATCGGCGTAACTATTGATGCAGAATTCGATTTCCTCTTCACCCATCACATGGGGGGTATAGTCCTGGGCTCCGATAACGGGCACAGGGGATGGGGACCAAACGGAGTTGAGGTGGGTCAATTGCACTACCGCCACGGAGCCGCTCTGGTGCACCTCGTCGCAAAACTTTGTCATGTCCTCGCCAAAAGCCGGATCCTGGTAGGCGCCAAAATGTGAGGCAAAGCCCACGGAGAGACCGATTTCATCCGGGGTTTCCGGTGGAAACGGCACCGGCAGCAGCCAGGTTTCGCTGCCGATCCAGCCGGTACCGCCCTTGGCCTTGGCGCCGTGGTGCGCGATAAAATTCTCATCGAGGCGACCCGGTACCATCGATGAGTTAATGGTATTGGTGGTCTCGCAGATGCGGTTTGGTACCGACATTGGCCCCACTTGCAAGGGCTCGAAAAGGTGTTCGAAATTTACTGTAGTCATGGTGTTCTGTTCCTCAATATGTCGGCAACGGCATGTTGCAAGGGCGTGTTAGTGGCGTGAGTGGCGTGTTAATAAGCGCTACCGGCAGTCTAGAAACTATCCGTTGGTGTGGCCAAAAGCGCTTTTATTCATATTGGGACTAATGCGTTTCATATGCGGACAGCTGCGGGTTGACATGGATTCATATTGACACGCTGGGTTTGCGCTTGGTGCGCCTGGCGAGTAAGTGTAAGCCGGAGTCGAATCGCCGCCCCGCTGGATTCTTATCGAAGCCGGGGCGGCGGACTGTCTCGAAGTTTATGCGGCGTCAGTGGGCGTGAGAATGACAACAGCAAAGGGGCGATCGGTTTGTTTCTGGAAAAAGCCCCAGGGTGGGAACAGTGCCGTCAAGTCTGACCACAGGGCCTCGCGCTCTGCGTCGCTGGCGTCACGGGCAACGACTTTTATTTTGTTGTCATCGAGCTGCGCCCAGCACTCGGGATTGGCGTGGACATTGTGCACCCAGGCAGGGTGGGTATCGTAACCGGCCAGTGAGCCGACAATGATCATGTCCTCGCCGTTTTGCATAAAGACCAGTGGCGTGATGCGCTCTTCGCCGGACTTGCGTCCAATGCAAGTTAACAGCAGCGTCGGCAGCCCGGATGGGCCTGCACCGGTCGACCGGCCCGCAGGATTGGCCAGGTAGTCTGCGACATCCGCTTTGGCATCACCCTTGATGCGCTCCAGCGATGCGGTCGCATCCTTGAGTCCCTGCCAATCTTCATCGGACATAAAGTCGGGTTTTTCCATATTCTCTCGATTTGCCATGTTCTATTCAGCCTCACTAATTTAGATTTTGTTGCGCGGTTAGTACTTGAATGGGTGCAAGATTACGGCAGCAAGTTTATGGGCTATTGACACCGAGTACAACAGCTCGTCGCCAACAATGTAAATTCTGTTGTGTGGTAATTGCTGGGCTTCTTTTTACGCTCTTGCTTTGCCTCTTTTCCTTTGCCTCTCCCCCTTTGGAGCAGGGAGATTTCTCCCGCCCAGTGATGATGCATAGGTTATGCTGTCAGTACTGAAGTCAATATGCGGAATCCAGGATTATGTTTCGCTATCTGCTAATTACGTGGTTGGCTCTCGTCGCTTCAAATCAGACGCTTGCCAAGGACGAGCTGGAATACGGCCCCATTTACGTCCAGGGCTTGCTGGGTGCGCTCGATGCCGGCAATGCCTGGACGCTGACAGATTCAGACACAGGGGAAACCCTTGAGTCAGACCTTGGCAGGCTGATCTTTGGCGGCGTCATCAGTTGGCGGCCGGTCAAGCCCTTCCGCCTGTATCTTGGCGCCGGCCCCGCTTTGGCCATCGGCACCCTCAGTGTTAAAGACGACACACCAGTAGCGGAGCCTGTAGATGGCTCTAG
>CBDUUA010000355.1:0-3267 GCA_965370135.1 uncultured Cellvibrionales bacterium | reverse complement strand
CCCATATGATCGCCAACCCCTCCGCCGAGCTGTGCCAAAAAGTGGGCATCAGCAATGCCGAGGCCATCGGCATTCTAACCCTGACCCCCGGTGAGACAGCTATTATCGCCGGCGATGTCGCCACCAAAGCTGCCAATGTGGAGATCGGGTTTATCGATCGCTTCTCCGGCGCCCTGGTGCTGGCAGGATCCATAGGCGCCGTAGAGGAGGCGCTGAAATCAGTATTGAGCACTCTGAAGCAGGTACTGGGGTTTCAGGTATGCCGGTGTACGCAAACATGAACAATGAGCAGCTGGGCAATTTTATCCTCGTGGGTGATGTGGGCAGCGGCAAGTCGACACTGCTCAAGGCCTTGTTGGATCTCGATGAGGCCGTCACCAAAACCCAGGCGCTGGCCTTTCACCACAACAATATTATCGATTCTCCCGGCGAATTCATCAGCCGGCGAGTGCTCTACGGCGCCCTTATCAATACCATCACCGGGGTCGACACTATCGTCTATCTCCAGGCCGCCGACAGCGCTCAGCTGTGCATGCCCGGGGACTTGCTCAGGCTCTATGCCGACAAACAGGTGGTCGGTGTGGTCAGCAAAACGGATCTGCCCGGGGCGGATGTTGAGGCCGCCGAGGCACTGCTGGCCCAGGAGGGCATAGCCGGCCCCTATTTCAGAATTTCCAGGTCGAACCCGAGCAGCATTCAAGCTCTGAGCGACTATTTACATGACATTGAGCGACAGCGCGTTGAGGTCGGGGCGCAAAGCACACCACTACCCGACCGGGCCCACGGGAGGCAGCTATGAAGACACTGGTAAGCGCCAGTACTGTAACAGAGTGTCGCGAGCGCGGTCAGACGACAATATCCGCGCCGCAGCTCAGCACCATTGTTACCCCCGAAGCCAGGGATCTGGCGGCCAAGTGGGGCATTACACTCGACCCGAGCGCGCCGACCGAACTGGTGACAAGTAGTGACGAAGTGGCCTCTGCGATACAGCAGATTCAACAGCAGGTCAGCGCCCAGTTGCCCCCGGGCAGCGCCGATGCAGGCCTGATTGAGCAACTGGTGCGCAAGGCCTTGCAAGACATGGAACCGGCGGCTGCGACCGGCAGTTGCCAGCGGCAAGTAGCGGATAACGGCGTCGTGCTGGTGCGGGGCAACAGCGTGCAAATGGGCCGCTTCGACGGTGTTCCCGGCAAAAATATCGGCCTCACCGATGTTATCACCGGGGCCGACCAATCGCGCATGAGCGCCGGCTATATGTCCTGGGACAACGCCTTTTTTCCCTGGACCCTCAACTACGATGAGGTCGATGTGGTGCTGGAGGGAGAATTGCACATTCGGGCCGGCGGCAAGACCTACGTCGGCAAACCCGGCGATACCTTCTTTATTCCCAGTGGCGCCAGCATTGAATTCGGCACCCCCTCCTCGGTGCGTTTCGTCTACGTGACCTACCCCGCGGACTGGGCGGGATAGGCAGCGGTCATGGGCGCTGAATTCATCACCGAGTCCTGGCTGCGGCAGCATTTCGGCCTCGCCCATGGTAGCGAAGTGCAGCTGTCTGCGTCCGCGCGGCTGACCCCCTCCGCACAGCAATTGCTGTCCGAGCGCAAGATCCGCATTCGCCATGTCGACGAGCAGGGCCGGACCTATAGCGCCGGAGACGATGGCAAACTGCACCAGGTACACCCCCTGACTTCAGGGTCCAGCCGGCCCGAAAACCATTGCTGCGTCTGTGGTAGCGAAGTCGTCCACAAGCCCGCTTTGCTGACCCACCTGGACAACCACACCCTGGTGCTTAAAACCCATCCCCGCATCGTTCTGCGGGGGCGCCTGGATTCCATCACCGCGCAATGCATCGTGCTGCAGCACCAATTGCCGGCAGTGCAGGAATTTCCCGTGGTGGCGGGCTATTTCGCAGATTTGCGGTCTTTTATGGGCCGCGTGTTGCGCTCGGAAGTCACCGGTGAAGCCCTGGGCGATCTTGCCATGGGGGACATGGATGCCGATACCTTGCACAAGATCTCCCACAACCCACTGAAATACCTGCAACACGACCATATCGTCCCCGCCGCTGAGCACGGGCTCGATGTCGCGCTATTAAATCGGCTAAGGGCCGAGGTGCGGGAGGTGGAGTTACTGGCCGCCGAAATTTACCTGGACGTCAGCCTGCAACTGTCCAGGTCTGATATCGTGGGCGGTTTGAATCGACTCAGCAGCGCGATTTATGTCCTGATGATGCTGATACTGGTGGCCCGCCGGGGCCATGCCGAACACCTGGAGGAATCTGCATGAAGATGCTTGAGCAATGCCGCGAGCGATGCCGTCAGTCCCCCAAACGCATTGTGTTTCCGGACGCCTGTGATGTTCGAATGCTACACGCGGCCAATCGACTCAAGAGCGAGGGGCTGGCAGAGCCGGTGCTCATCGGCCGACCCTTCGAATTGCGGGATCTGGCCCATAGCAGCGGGGTCGCCCTGCCCTGCCTGACCATCATCGACCCCCAGGCCTCCGGGGCGACTGCCGACTTTGCCAATCTGCTCTACGAGCGCCGGCGTAAGAAGGGCATGAGTGAGTCCGAGGCCCTGACCGCGCTGATGAATCCACTCTACTACGGCGCCACCATGGTCAGCCAGGGCCAGGCGGAGCTATGCATCGCCGGCAACCTGTCTACCACCGGCGACGTGATTCGCGCGGCCCTGCACTGCATCGGCATGGCGCCCGGGCAGAAAACCGTGTCCAGCATGTTCCTGATGGTGTCCCCGGACGGCGAGAAGGTTTGCGCCTATTCCGATGCGGGAGTGGTGCCCGAGCCGGATGTCAACCAACTGGCGGATATCACCATCGACACCGCAAAGAATTTTGCCACGCTCACCGGGGAAGTGCCACGGGTGGCCATGTTGTCCTTTTCTACCCACGGCAGCTCCAACCACCCGGCAGCGAAACTGGTTCGCGAGGCTTGCGAGTTGGTACGGCAGCGCGAACCGGATCTCATGGTCGACGGCGAACTGCAGTTTGATGCCGCGGTGGTGCCCTCGGTAGCGCAACAAAAAGCACCGGGCAGCCCCTTGCAGGGCAAATCGAATGTACTGATTTTTCCTTCCCTCAGCGCCGGCAATATCGGCTACAAGGTAGCGCAGAGGCTGTGCAACTACATGGCCCTGGGGCCACTGCTGCAGGGGCTTGACAAACCCATGCACGATCTTTCCAGGGGCGCCAGTGCGGACGACATCGTCGACGTGGCGGTATTGGCCTCTTGTATGACGACACCTG
>CBDUUA010000354.1:0-3275 GCA_965370135.1 uncultured Cellvibrionales bacterium | reverse complement strand
GGTTGAAAAGAAAACAGTGGTTAAAAAGAAAGCTGTGCTAAAGCCGGCCAGTAAAAATGCGAGTGCCAAAAAATCGCCGCTTAAACAGGCTGCAGCCAAAAAGGCCGCCGGCAAAAAAGTTACTGTTAAAAAGGCGGCGGTTAAACAGGCGGTGGTAAAAAAAGCCCCCGCTAAACCTGCTGCCCCAGCGGTCAGACCGCCAGCGCAGAGCAAGCTGATTCACTAGCTCTGAAGGGTGAAACTATCGGCGTCGATGTAGGCGGGAAAGCTGCGTCGATAGTCTTGCTGGGCCTGCCAGTCAAATGTGCAGCGGTGCAAGCCGACGGTATCCCGGGTGTCGAGCAGCAACTCGCCACTGGCGTCGATGGCGAGGCTGTCGCCACTGTAGTGGATATCGTTGCCGTCTACGCCCACCCGGTTGACGCCCACCACCCCGGTCAGGTTTTCGATCGCTCTGGCTATCAGTAATTGGCGCCAGTGCCGGCTGCGCTGCTGCGGCCAATTGGCCACGTAAAGCAACAGGTCGTAATCTTCGCGGTTGCGGCTCCATACCGGAAAGCGCAAGTCATAACACACCTGTGGACAGATGCGCCAACCCCGCCAGTTGATGATGCGTCGGGAGGCTCCGGCGGCATAGCGCTCCTGCTCTGAGGCCATGCGAAACAGGTGCCGTTTATCGTAGTAGTGCAAGGCGCCGTCGGGCTCGGCAAATACCAGCCGATTGAAGACCTTGCCGTCCTCGGCGATGGCCAGGCTGCCGCAGAGCGCGGCTTGTTTGAGTTGAGCCATCTGCTGCAGCCACCGAACCGTGGGGCCGTCCATGGTTTCTGCTGTGCCGGCGGCGTCCATGGAAAAGCCACTGTTGAACATTTCGGGCAGCACAATCAAATCCAGCTGCTCGCTGCTGCCGTGTAGCACCTGTTCAAATCGCTGGCGATTGGCGTCGGGTGACTCCCATAGTAACTCTGCCTGGACCAGGCCAACGCTTAGGTTTTGCATGATTTTTTAAGGTTTTCCTATCATCCGTCTTCCCCGGGTGGCGCCCACTGGTAGCGCTTGAACCCCAGTATCGAGTGACTGATCTTGCGGCGCAGTGGCGCTTGCAATGCGTCGGCAACATCGGCGCCCAGCTTTTCCCAGCTGTATTGCTGTTCGACTAGTGACTGACCGGCGCTGGCGATAGTGTTTGCCAATTCTGGATCGGCTCGCAGTTGCTGAAGTTTATCCTGCAATTCATCCAGGTTTCGGTACAGCACGATATTTGCCATATCGTGCAGGCCGAGGGCCTTGTTTTCAGCCTCACCCTGGTTCCAAGCCATGACCACACAACCGCATGCCATGGCCTCGAAATTTTTGATCATGTATTCACCGAGGTCGACATCGGCGCTGACAAAAAAGCGGATGCGATTGAGGGTATCTGCGTACTCCTCGCCGGAGCGAGTGCGTGTGACCAGTAGGTTTTCCCGCTCGGCCAACTGCTCCAGCAATTGACGCCGGCTATCATAGGTTTTGCTTTCGATTGAGCCGAGAAAGCCGAGCTCGATGTCGCGCTCGATTCCGCGATTTTGCAATAGCTGTTGATCGTAACCCTTGGCGACAAACACGGCATCGAAGCCCTCATCGCGCAGGCGCTGCGCCAGCACGGCGCCGGAGCAAATAATGCGGGCCCAGGGCAGGGCGCGGTAGTGCTCAGAAAATTTGCCCTGGTACTTGTCCGGAATATAGTTCTGGTAGGCATCGTGCTCGAGTATGACCAGCTTGGGTACGCTGCGAATAAAACGGCGCTGGCGAATTTCCTTCTTAAAGCGCAGAAAGAAAATAATGCGATCGTAGCGCTCGCTGTCGATGGTGGCGAAGGTCGCTTTCAAGTTTGCCTGTTGCTCTGAACTCAGGTGAAGGACATCACAATCGCCACTGTGGCGGGCGATCGAATCGTAAAAGCGATCGAGGATAATACGCTGCTCTTTTTGTACCAGTAACAGAACTCGCATAGATCAGCCTTGGGGGCGCAGTGCCTCCGGTAATTGGGCCAGCAATTGGTGGGCGATGTCGTCACCTTGCGCACCGCTGAAATTATTGAGAAAGCGACGCACATCCCGTCGCAGTGCCACTACCAGCGTTGCCTGACGGTGGTGGTGCTGCATCGGGTCGAGGTCGATAATCGTAACACCCGTAGCAGTGACGATAAAGTTGTCGGCCTTCATGTCGCCGTGGCTGATGCCCGCCTGGAAGTATGCGCGGACGATACCGGCAAAGTCACGCAATAGCTCACTGCGCCGCTGCTCGTCTGCCCGGTCGATGGCGGTCTTTAAATCCTCGCCGGGGGCGTAGCGACAGATAAAAAAGGCCCGGCCCCGGAAAGGGCCCCATCGCTCCTCGATCAGTGCTAGCGGTTGCGGTGTTTGCAGACCATTGAATAACAGGTAGTGGGCATTGTGCCAGGAGCGCCACGCCCGTGTGGGTCGCCAGCAGCGGCTGAGTCGGTGACGCCAGTTTTTGATATTGTAGCGCTTGATCACCAGTGGCTGGCCATCGACACGAGTACAGGCCACCGTGGCGGTATTGCCCTGCTTGAGGTAGTCGCCGCCATTCATGGCAATGTCGGGATTATCCAGCGCAATTTGCAGGGCGGGGCTATCGAGTTGCCGTCGCCAAATCGCCAGTCGGTCAAAGCCGTGCCGGTAGATGAATTCACTGCAGTCGCGGCTCAGCTTGCGGCGGTAATGCCGCCAGCGCAGAAAGCGCATTTTGGTGATCGCTGCGGGCAGCTGCTGTGTCTGCCAGCCCGGGGTGGGATTGTGCTGTCGGTAGTTGTCGCAGATCGCGGTCAACTCGTCGATCTGGCCGGGCTTGAACTGGGCCAGCAGATCCGCCAGGTTCTCCAGCGCCAGTTTGCCGCACAGTGGCGAGGCGTGCCGGCGGATCGCGGCGGTATCCACCACCGTGATTGCACCGTGCCGGTAGAGAAAATTCCCCAGGTGAATATCGACCTGCCGCAGGCCAGACAGATGCATGGCGGCTACGGTGGAGACAGTTGACTGCAGAGCGGGGGAATCTGCAGTCATTGCTTGCTGCTGATCCAGGTTCTCCAGGGTAACACCCGGAATATACTGGTATAGAATGACTCTGCCGTGGCCAGCCGCCAGCGAATAGTGCTGCAGCAGTGCCGGCGTGTTGATGCCCGCTCGCTGTAGCTGCTGGTGGCCGCGTATCTCTCGTTGGTAATCTCGCCCACGATAGAACAGTTTGCACAGCAGCTGCTGTGAATCCCGCTG
>CBDUUA010000353.1:0-3278 GCA_965370135.1 uncultured Cellvibrionales bacterium | reverse complement strand
ATCAGAATGCGAAGGCATCTTGATCCAATTGCATCACGGTGTCGGCGCCGGCCAGCGCTGCCGCGGCATGGGCCCTGGTGCGGGGCAGAATGCGCTTGAAGTAGAAGCGGGCGGTAGCCAACTTGGCCTGGTAAAACGCCGAGTCAGCGTCCCCGGCCTCCAGTTTGGCCAAGGCTACCTCGGCCATCTGCGCCCACATATAGGCCAGCGAAACATAGCCCGAATAGAGCGTGTAATCAACACTGGCAGCACCAATTTCGTCGGCGCTCACCACGGCCTTCTCCCCCACTTTCATGGTGATATCGCCCCACTCGCTATTGAGTTCAGCCAGGGGCTCAACGAATTCTGCCATCGCTGCATTATCCCCCTGCCCCTGACAAAACTTGTGAATGCGCTTGGTGAAATTGCGCAGCAAGCTGCCACCACTGCCCATCACCTTGCGCCCCAGTAAATCCAGCGACTGAATACCGGTAGTGCCTTCGTAGATTGTGGCTATGCGGGCATCCCGCAGCGCTTGCTCCATGCCATGGTCGCGGATATAACCATGACCACCGAATACCTGCATGCCGATGCCGCAAACTTCGACGCCGGTTTCGGTACAGAAGGCCTTGGCAATCGGGGTCAGCAGAGACAGCAACTCATCGGCCCCACTAGCCTGCTCTTCGCTACCGTACTTGCTCAGGTCAACCTGGCGGGACAACCAGTAAATAAAGCTTCGTGAGCCTTCGGTCAGTGCCTTCTGGGTCATCAACATGCGGCGCACATCGGCATGTACGATGATCGGGTCTGCCGGCCCGTCTGGATTTTTGGCTCCGGTGAGAGAGCGCATCTGCAGCCGCTCGCGAGCGTAGGCCAGCGCCCCCTGGAATGACAACTCGCCCAGGGACACCCCTTGCAGGGCGGTACCCAGCCGGGCGGCATTCATAATATTGAACATTACCTCGAGGCCACGATTTTCCTCACCCACCAGATAGCCGGTGGCGCCATCGAAGTTCATGACGCAAGTGGCAGAGGCCTTGATGCCCATTTTTTGCTCGATGGCGCCGCAGTGCACCCCATTGCGCTCACCCTGCGCACCGTCCGGCTCGACCAGAAACTTGGGCACGATAAACAGGGAGATGCCCTTGGTGCCCTCGGGTGCGCCGGCCACCCGCGCCAACACCATGTGGATAATGTTTGGGGTGATATCCTGCTCGCCACCGGAGATAAATATTTTGGTGCCGTCGATGGTATAACTGCCGTCGCCATTATCCCGTGCCCGTGTGCGCACCAGACCGACATCGGAGCCACAATGGGCCTCCGTCAGGCACATGGTTCCCGCCCACTCACCGCTGACCAGGCGCGGCAGCCAGGCCTGCTTTTGCGCGTCAGAACCACCGTTGACAAGGCAGGTGATAGGCGCCTGGGCCAGGCCCGGATACATGGTCCAGGCATAATTGGCGGCGCCGTTCATTTCGCCGACCACCATACCGACCGACGGCGGCAAGCCCTGGCCGCCGTATTCAGCCGCAATATTGAGCCCCTGCCAACCACCTTTGCAATAGGCGTAAAACGCCTCGGCAAAGCCATCGGGGGTAGTCACCGCGCCATCGACAAAGCTGCAGCCCTGCTCGTCACCGGAGCGGTTGATGGGAGCCAGTACCTGTTCGGCAAATTGCGCGCCGGCGTCGAAAATTGCGTCGAGTTCGTCACCGGACACCTGCTCACAGCCACTGAGATTCGCGTAGTGATCCTCGACCCCCAACAATTCCCTGATGACAAACTGTATATCCCTTATCGGCGCGCGATACTCCGGCATGATGTCGACTCCGTTTTGTTAATAACTAAAAATTGCTGTTAACCCGAAACTATGCCACAGGCACAGCCTGATGGTAAGTACATCAGCGGCCGCATATACTTTCATTTGCTGCCGCCTGTCGTGATAATAGCGCGACGTTAAGGAGATCCAGCATGAACCATGGCAAAACCCATAACATCGACTACGGCAACGGCATCATCGCCATCGACGCCAATTATATTCGGCCACAACTCGCCGCTATCCACATGGTGGTAGAAGGTGACCATGTAGCGATCATCGATACCGGCGTCAATGCCACGGTGCCGGCGGTACTGGAGACACTGCGCCGACATCAACTGACGCCAGAGCAGGTGAGCCATGTCATTCTCACCCATATCCACCTGGATCATGCCGGCGGCACCGGGGAGCTCATACGGCATCTCCCCAATGCCCGCGTTGTGGTGCATCCCCGCGGCAGTCGCCATATGGTCGACCCGGCAAAATTGATAGCGGGTACCATCGCCGTCTACGGCCAAGAGAAAACCAACCGCATCTATGGCGACATCCAGGGGGTGGACGAAAAGCGCATCATCGAGGCAAAGCACGGTGATATTGTTCGCCTCGGCGACCGCGAGCTGCTGCTACTCGATACCCCCGGACACGCCCTGCACCATATTTGTATCGTCGATCGCAACACCGGGCATATTTTCAGTGGCGACACCTTTGGCCTGTCCTACCGCGAACTCGACCACAACGGCCGCCAGTTTATGTTCGCCACCACCACGCCGGTTCACTTCGACCCCGAGGCGCTGTTTGCATCCATAGAGTTACTCTGTTCATACCAGCCCGGGGCCATTTATTTAACCCATTTCAGCCAGGTCCGGCAGATACCCACCATGGCCGCCGACTTGAAAACATGTCTCACGGCGCACATCGATATTGCCCAAGCCGCAAAGGGTAGTGGCCAGCAACGTATCGATCACATCAAGGAAGGGCTGGGGGAGTGGATACGCCGCGAGTCGGTAAAGCGGCAGTGGGGCTTGCAGGGCGCCGCGGCAGAAAAATTCCTGGCGATGGATATCGATCTCAACGCCCAGGGTTTGAATGTTTGGCTGGAGCGGGTGTCAGGGTAAGTGAGGGGCCTGTATGCGAGGTTGCCAAAGTATTCGAAAATCTTTGGCTCCAGCGTTCGCTCGACGACCCGACTCAGCCTATGAGAGAATGCCTTGCTAGCAATTTTGATAAGATAATAAGGCGCTGCAATCCACCGCCGCTGTCAGTACGGAGAGTCGCCAGTGAATAGCAAAACGCAGTCCATGGAGGAGCCCAATGCAGAGTCGATTTTTCGCATCAGTGAAGCGGTGATCCGCAAACGCAACTTCAATACCGCTCTGGGTCTTGTGTTTGGAGTAGCGCTGTGTGTCATCGCTTTGCAAGGCCACGCTGCCGACAGTGATCGATACAACGCCACGTTATTGGCCTCCATTGTGGGGTTTGTGAT
>CBDUUA010000352.1:0-3284 GCA_965370135.1 uncultured Cellvibrionales bacterium | reverse complement strand
AATCCCTCTCTTGCCGCCCACGGTGGTGAAGTCAGTTTGACGGAAATCACTGAGGACGCCTATGCCGTTCTGCAATTTGGTGGTGGTTGCCAGGGCTGCGGTATGGTCGATGCGACCTTGAAGCAGGGTGTGGAAAAGAGTTTGATGGAGCAGCTACCCGAGTTGGCCGGTGTGCGGGATATTACCGACCACTCGGTTCGGGATAACGCCTACTTTAAATAAGCTCGGAAAAAAAGGGCAGGCGTTCAGAGCGGCGTGGGAAGCAGCCGCGATCGGCGGTGAAAAGCATGATCGCGGGGGAATGACGGGTGTCCTTAGCGCTGGTGTCGACTCGCTAATATCGGGCCGATACGCTGCGCCATTTCTCGCAGGGATTGCTCTGTTGTTGCCCAATCGATGCAGGCATCGGTGATAGAAACCCCGTACTGCAAATCGGAGAGGTTTTCGGGTATAGACTGGTTGCCGGCTCCCAGATTGCTCTCTAGCATTACCCCGACGATGGAATCGTTACCTTCGATAATCTGGTTGGCGACATTCTCAAGCACCAATGCTTGCAACTCGTATTTTTTGTTGGAATTGGCATGGCTGCAGTCGACCATAATATTCGGCTGCAAGCCGGCTTTCTCCAAATCCTGCTCACAAATTCTGATATGAACCGAATCGTAGTTGGGTCCGCCCGAGCCGCCACGCAGCACCATATGGGCGTAAGGATTGCCTTTGGTGCGAATCACCGAGACTTGCCCCTCGCCGTTGATGCCAAGAAAACGATGGGGCCTTGAGGCCGAATTGAGGGCATTAATGGCCACGATCAGGTTGCCATCGGTGCCATTTTTGAAGCCTACCGCGGATGACAAGCCGCTGGCCATCTCCCGGTGAGTTTGCGACTCTGTAGTCCTGGCGCCAATGGCTGACCAGCTGATCAGGTCTTGCAGATACTGGGGCGATATCGGGTCGAGGGCCTCGGTAGAGGTAGGTAGGCCCAGCTTTGTGATATCGAGCAGTAGTTTGCGGCCGATATGCAGGCCATCATCTATTTTGAAGGAATCATTGATATGGGGGTCGTTGATCAGGCCCTTCCAGCCAACAGTGGTGCGGGGTTTCTCAAAATAGACCCGCATAATGATGTAAATCTCGTTTTTCAGCTCATCCGCCAGGGTTTGCAAACGGCCGGCGTACTCCATGGCTGCATCGACATCGTGGATGGAGCAGGGGCCCACTACCGCAAAAATGCGTGGATCCTTGCGGTCCAGTATATTCTGTAGCACCTGGCGGCTCGAGGTGACTGTCGCAAGCGACTGATCGCAAAGGGGTAATTCCCGTTTGAGTTGATCCGGAGTAATCAATACCTGCTGGGATTCGACGTTAAGGTTCTCTACAACTTCGTGTGCCATATCTGGGACGCTGACCGAGTGAGTGAAAGGTTTTTCAGGGCTACGTATTGTAGAGAAATTTAACTCGATCTGCGAGGGGAGATTAATGGGTGGGTCAAGGGATGCAAAGCTGACTGCTGGCACCCTGCAGTTGTAAAGCTTATCGCTCCATCCGCAATACCTTAAAGCCATCCTGTCGCTCGACTTCCGTGATCCTGCGGAAAATCCGGCGAGCCTTGCTCTCGATGCCGATAAACTGGTTGACGACAAAATAGGCGACGCCCGAGCGCGCCAACCGCCGCCCGGCCTGTTGCAGGAATTCTTCTGTTATTGAATGCCTGGTATCAAAGCCCTGGTGAAACGGTGGGTTGCATACGATGAGGTCGAATGTTTCCACAATGGTCTTGCCGCAGTCATCGGCAATGACGCGGCCAGATACTCCATGTGCCTCGAGGTTTTTCTCGCAGGCTGCGATAGCGGCAATATTATTGTCGGTCGCGACCACGCTGCCCCCGGTTGACAGGGCGGTCATCACACTCAGGTATCCGTAGCCACACCCCAGATCCAGTATCCTGGGCTTGTTGACCGGGGTTTGAACGTCGATGTCATGGCTAAGAGCATCGATCAACAGCATGCTGCCGCGATCGACCTTTTGCCAGCCATAAATACCGGGCTTGCTAAAGAATGCCCGGCCGTCTTCACCGCGCACTGTCGAGCGCAGATCGGTATAGTCACTATCGTTCAATGCCTGTCCCAGTTCGTTCTGCCGGGTAAATGTTACCGCGCTGTAGCCCTGTGCACCCCGTATTCGATGGGCTTCGCTACCGAAGTACGCTGCGGAGTTTTTGCTATAGCTAACGAGGCCCTCTTTTTTGTGGCCGATCAGTGTTAATGCGCCACCGCGGGCCAATATCCGGGCGGCGCTGTTGATAATATGATGCACCACTGCTTTTTCCTTGGAGATGCGGTAAATAACGCGGTCGAAATGACCGACCGCATAGCAGGAGAAGTCAAAATCACTGAGATCGACGCCAGCGCCATGCTGGCGCAACGCGGTGGCGACATCGGCGCGATTGCTGAGATACCGTAGCCAGGTTTCGGTGGGAGGCGAGGCCAGTGCTGCCAACTGCTCATCGGCAACAATCAGTAGCTGGTTGTCGTGTTGCCGCGACTGTGCCAGCATCAGGTTTAACGCGGGATCTGCTTTCATTGCAGCATAGACGCTATTTCGGTTTGGGTGAGTGGGCGGTATTGTCCCGGTTCCAGACCTTGATCCAGGCGGATGTCACCTACGGCACTGCGGTGTAATGTTGCGACGGCATTGCCGGTGGCGCTAAACATGCGTTTCACCTGGTGGTACCTGCCTTCACTGATGCCCAGTTGAGCATGATAGGGATCGCGTATCAACAATTGGGCCGGTCGGGTACGTTTGTTTTCCGGCTGCAGCAGAATGCCTTGTTTAAAACACTCGACAATCGCCGGGTCGATGGGCGATTCAGTGCCGACCTGGTATATTTTGATGCAGGCGAAGTTGGGGCTGGTCACGCGGTGGTTCCATTGGCCATCGTCGGTGAGCAACACCAGTCCCGTGGTGTCAATATCCAGGCGACCGGCGATTTGCAGCTGGTCGCGGCGCTCGACGTCGAGCAAGTCAATCGCGGTGGTCTGGTGGGAGTCTCGCGTCGCGCAGATCACCCCCCGGGGTTTGTGTAGCATGAAGTAGCGTTTGCCGGGGGCATGCAAAGCCCGGCCTGCCAGGCTAACTTTATTGTCCGCGCCGACATGCAGACCGTGGTCAGTTTGTATGATGTCATCGACGCAGACTTGTCGGGAGTGAATGGCCTGGCGGGCGCGCTTGCGCGATAGCTCTGTTACCGATGCAATATACTTATCGAGTCGCATCATGGTCTCCGG
>CBDUUA010000351.1:0-3285 GCA_965370135.1 uncultured Cellvibrionales bacterium | reverse complement strand
TGGTCGAAGAGGGTGGCCGGCGTCCAGAAGCCGCCCGGGTGCGCTTCACGAGGGATATCCTGCGCCAGGTATACCCCTGCTTGTCCCAGCATTTTCGCGGTGGAGCCATAACCAGGGTCGCGGTCGCCCCGCACTTGTGCTGTCAAGGTTTTGCCTTCGTCACCGAGGCCCAGGAATACCAGCTTATAAAAGCCGTCTTGCTGTTGCTTTGGGCTCGGGCCCTCGCCGGGTTTTGGTATTGCAAACCTTTCCAGCAGTCGCCGCGTTGGCGCCGTTGCGGCAGCAAGCATCATCGCCGCGGTAGTGCCGGTGAGGGCAATCGCCCTGGTGGAGCCTTTCAGGCCGGGGCCCGTGAGCATGGCTTCGTCGTAGCGGAAGTTATCGCCATAGGCATTGTGGGACAGGGCATTGGATCGATGCACCACCCGGGTGTTGATCGACGACATCACAAAGGGTGCCGTCCAGGCCTGAAAGTCGGCATCGTAGTGGGCGGTCTTGAGTTCGGTTTGGCGCGCGGTGAAGCCGTGATCTGGTGGGCACAGGGAGTAGGGGTCGGCCAGTTCCCGGCGCAGCGCGGCATCGCCTGAGGCCTCCCGCGCCAGGTTCATCATGCTGGCGACCGTGCCGCCGGAAACACCACCCTTGAGCGCGGCGACGCGCATTTTGATGTGGTGGCAGGGTCTTCCCCAGGTTTTTATGGCGTGTTGCTGTAGATACCACACCCCCATATCGGAGGGCAGGGAGTCAAAGCCGCAACAGTTGACGATGCGTGCGCCGCTGGCTTTAGCGCTGGCCTGGTACCGCCGGGCCATGCGGCTTATCCACTGCACCTCGCCGCAGAGGTCGCAGTAGTCTGTGCCGGTTTCGGCGCAGACCTTGACCAGGGTCTCACCATAGAGTGCGTAGGGGCCGACAGTAGAAATAATGACCCGGCCGCGTTCACACATCCCTCGCAGGTCTTGTTCGTTGTCAGCGTCGGCGATGATAAGGGGTAATTCGGAGGCCGCTGTGCCCAGGGATTCGCGCAGGGCTTGCAGCCGTGATTCCGAGCGCCCGGCAATGGCCCAGCGCAGTGCGCCGCCGGCGCCATATTGCTGCCACAAATACTTTGTCAGGATTTTTCCTACAAAGCTGGTGGCGCCAAAGACCACTACATCACAGGGGGTGGATGTTGTCATGTCAGGGTTTCTCTCTGTTAACGGCTTGGCAATTTGGACGATCCATGGCTGGCAATGGTCGATGCCAATGCTATGCTAAAAACGGTTAGTTAACACCCGGGCGCTACCCAAAAGGCGTGGTGTTCCCAGGATCACACAGGTAATTTTTATGGCAATGTTCGATAAGCACAAAAACAGCAAAATCCATATTCCGGAGCCCGCAGTGACTGCTGAGCTGCCGGATATGCCGCTTCCCATCGTACCAGAACCCACAACCACGAGGCTACGTGCAATGATTGGACCCACCATCAAGATCAAAGGCGATATCACCGGCGATGAGAATCTCACTATTGAGGGCGCTGTTGAAGGTAGCGTCGAGTTGGGTGCCCACGAAGTGTGTATTGGTCAGACCGGTCGCGTCAACGCCAATGTTACCGCCAAGATTATCAAGATCGAAGGCGAGGTGAAGGGCGATATTACCGGCAACGAAAAAGTAGTGGTGTCCAAAACCGGCAATGTGCGCGGCAATATTATTGCACCCCGGGTGACCCTGGAGGATGGCGCCAAGTTCAAGGGCAGCATCGATATGGATCCCGGTGCGGCATCGGCGTCGGTGTCTACGCTTTCGTCCCATGGCGCTAAAGCCCCGCAGAACAAAGCGGAGCAGGGCCACGTGGCCAAGAGCGCTTGATCAAATTGTCCACGGATTCCAGGTTGAAGCGCTGATGGCCGAGGTGGACGCGGCGACATCGGCCCAGCCGAGCAAATTATTTGCCTCGGTGTTCGACGGGTTCGCGCCGGAGCACCGGATAACGGTGCTGGATGTCGGTCTCGGCCTGCCTGAGAGTCTGGATTTTTTCTCCGCTTATCGCTGCCGGCTGCATTTTCTCGACTTGTTCGATGAGCCGGTGGTTCGCGACCCGCAGCACGAGGTCGGTGATGCTGAACTGCAGCAGCGGTTCGCCGACTTGTTGCAATTTCCAGTAGGGACTCGCATCGATATCTGTTTGTTCTGGGACTTCCTCAATTACCTCGACAAGCGAGCGCTACGCGCATTTTCTGCGGCCCTGAAGCCGTGGTTGCATGCCGGCACCCGTGCTCACGGCATGGGTGTGCTCAATGACCAGGCTGCTTTGCCTTATCGCGAGTACGGTATCCTGGCGCTGAACCAGTTTAAGATCCGGCCGCGCCAGGGCGTGCAAGGCGCCTGTTATCCCCATCCCCAGGCACAGTTGCTCAAACATCTGGAGGGCTTTGAGATGCACCGGGCGCTGTTGTTGTCCGATGGGCGCCTGGAGCTGTTGCTGGATGCGTCTCTCGAGCCTGGTGAATCTCTCGAATCTCTCGAAGCTATCGAAACCCCCAAAACTCCCAAAACTCCCAAAACTCCCAAAACTTTCGAAGCTCTAGCTAACGACTGCCACTCAATTGGTGCTTGCGCAGCAGGCCCCTGAGCTGGTGGTAGCTCAGGCCCAGTGCGGCAGCGGTGTGACGCTGGTGGTTGTGGTGTTGGCGCAGGGCATTTTTCAGTAGCTGCAACTCATAACTCTGCACTTGCTGGGTGAAGCCCGGTGCCGGCATGGGTGTGTCGGTTTCGGCTTGCGGCGCGGGCTTCGGGCTCGGCCCTCCATTCGGCCCTCCATAGGGTGATTCAAAAGGATCCAGGATAATATCCGCTACCGGCGATCCGGGTTGATCCCAGCGGTAGACCGAGCGCTCCACGGCATTTTTTAACTCCCGTATATTGCCGGGCCAGTCATGTCTTATCAGGCTCTGCAGGGCTGTCGCGGTGAATCCCGGGAAAAACTCCCAGCCCAATTCCCGGCACATCTGTACTGCAAAATGTTGCGCCAGCTCCGGGATATCCTCTTGCCGGTAGCGCAGGGGCGGCAGGTGTATCACATCGAAACTTAAACGGTCGAGCAGATCCTGGCGAAAATCACCCTGGCGCAGGTCGGCGTTAGTGGCGCCGACAACCCGTACATTCACTTGCAGCGTCTGCTGGCCACCCACGCGCTCAAATTCGCCATATTCAATCAGGCGCAGCAGTTTCTCCTGTAAACGATCGGACATGGTTGCCAGCTCGTCCAGAAACAGGGTGCCGCCATCGGCCCGCTCGAAGCGACCG
>CBDUUA010000350.1:0-3288 GCA_965370135.1 uncultured Cellvibrionales bacterium | reverse complement strand
CGTGAACTGGCCGGATCTTCCGGGGTCGCCACATGGCGATGGTGCCCGCGATTGTGCTCCAGGCAAAAGTGGCCATAGGCCGGCACGGCCTGAACAATCTTGGCGAGATTGCGCTCCAGCCGACTTTTTTTGTGGCCAAGTTCATGGGCAGTTACCAGCCCCAGCCCACTGTATATTCCGCCAGTTATCGCCAGGGCCAGCACCGCTAACGGCGACACCGGCTGCGTGCCGACATAGATGGCAAGGGTCAGCAGCACCGCGTAATGGATGGGAATGGTGAGGTAGGTAAGCCAGCGATAGAAGCGATCCTCCTCCAGTTGTGGCACTACCTCCTCTGGTGGATTGCTGGTATCGAGACCAAACACGGTATCGAACAGCGTCGAAACACCGTAAATAAATACCAGCGGTGCGAGGAAGGACCACTCGCTACCCGTTACCGCGTACAGCCCGATGCCGCTGATGGCCACTAGCGGATAGATCATTGACGCTAACCACAGGTATCGTTTTTTATCTTTATAACTTACCTCGCCCTTGACGGGGCTCTCAAATGTATAAACGTGCACGTTATTTCTCCCAAAGATTTATTCAACAACTTCCGATGATCGGATGATCGGATGATCGGATGAACGAATGAGCGAATGAGCGGATGGTCGATAGTTATGGTAACCATCGCTGCTTGCGTTTTCGATTGCATTTAATGACAATATAATTGTCATATTACGCCATAAAGGGCTCGCCAGATGAACGAGTCTATACCCACACCAGCGACCTATACGCGGATCTTATTGCAGGCAACGCCCCGCAAAAAGTGGGCTGCCCTGTTGCAGGGTGCTGATTTACAAGAAGATTCCCTATTGTCCTCCAATACCATACGGGCCGACCAGCAAATTCAGGTGCTTCGTAATCACAGGCAAATAGCATCAGACCCACTTTGGGCTCTGGCGCTGGGCCGGCAATTGAACGTCAACAGCCACGGCGCACTGGGTTTTGCAGCGCTGAGTGCACCGACTCTGGGCGATAGTCTGGAAACATTTGCTACCTTCGCTCGGATTCGCGCCCCGTACCTGCACTACAGGTTCGAGAAATTGCAGGATCGCTACCGCCTGAGCCTTGAGCCTGCGCTTGAGATTGGAGACCTCAAAATAGCGGTGGATGAAATTGTGCTCCAAGTCGTCGATTCCCTGGTCAGGGTAGTGCTGGGCAATGTGATCCCCGGGATGAAGGTGAAACTTGGCTATCCGCCGCCTGCACACGCCACTGAATATGCACGCTACTTTTCAGCTCCCTGTGAATTCGAGCAGGGGTTTACCGGCATGGAATTGCCGCTGAGTTTGTGCCGGGTGCCGTGCCCGCTACACGATGAAGAAAGCTATGTCGCTTCCCTGGCCCGCTGCCGGGCCGCGCTGGCCGACATCATAGACCCGGCGGATGTCGTGACTCGGGTTCGAAATTTGTTTGCAACGCACTTCGAGAAAGTCGCAATCGGAGCAATCCGCGGTGACACTCCGCAGTTAGAAGATATTGCCTCTACGCTGCATATGTCTCCTAGAACCTTGATTAGACAACTGGCTTTGCAGGGCAGCGGCTATCGCGACATTCTCGAGGCGGCGCAAAAAGAAACCGCCAGAAAGCTCCTTGCGCAAACCCGTTACACAGTCAATGAGATTGCCCTATTGCTGGGCTATAGCGACGCTCCGAACTTCGGGCGGGCATTTCGGCGTTGGTTTGGCGTGGCGCCGGGGCAATATCGACGGCGGTGATACTCAACGCCGGCAGGTCAATAAGGTTGACGCTCAAATAGCCCCTTGCTAAGATACCTAACGAACGTTTAGTAAGGTTTTTATTAGGGGCTTTCCATGGAACAAACTCAGGAGCGTCTGCTCGATACTGCCGCGGGGTTGTTTGCGAAACAGGGTTATGCCGGAGTGTCCATGCGTGATATCGCCCGTGCCGTAGGCGTTACCCAAGCCGCGATTTATCATCATTTTCCCAATAAGGACGCGCTTTACATTGGCGCTATCAGCTACCTGTTTGAGCAGCATACGCTGGGTATCAGCGAGCAAATGGCAGCAATCGACGACCCCGCAAAGCGGCTCGAATTGCTGATAAGCACCATGCTGAACATCATGGAAGAGGATCCCAGGTTTCGGCGCATCTATATGCGTGAATTACTGGAGGGTGACGAGCGCAAACTGGCAGCGATAGCAGAGAACGCTTTTACTGCGTTCTACGAGCCGCTGTATGCTCTGATGGACGAACTGGCACCCGATAGTGACCCCCAACTGCTTATTTTTTCACTGGCGGGAATGGTATTTCACCAGCTCGAAGCCCGTAAACTTGCTCCCTATCTCCCCCATGCAGCAAAAGGGCGCGTTGAAATTCCCGCACTGGCAAAGCACATCACCACGCTGTTTCTATATGGGGCAAAGCAATCATGAACAGATTTGTACTGCTTGTTTTGTTGATTGCGCTGGCTGGATGCAGTGAATCCCCAGCGCCGGATAGGGCTGCGGTGAAAGCCCTGTCCGGCACCCGGGTCAGCGTCACCCAAGCGCAGCGGCAGTCTATCGATCATGTGCTGACAGCCCTTGGCAGTGTCGAAAGCATTCACCATCCGACCATTGCCGCACAAACCTCAGGCCAGGTTATCACTATCGAAGTCAGTGAAGGCGATACTGTCGATGTGCAACAGTTGCTGGCGACTATCGACGACACTCTGTACAAGATAGAGGCAGACAAGGCGAGGGCGGAACTAAAACGCCAGGAGGTATTGCTGGACAATCAGCAAAGAGAAGTAGGCCGCCTGCTAAAGCTGGCGAAGTCGCAGTCGGTATCCAGGGATAAGCTGGAAGACGAGCAAGCTCAGCTGGCGATGCTGACAGCGCTGCGCGATATAGCGAAAAAGCAAAGGCAGCAGGCGCTTTACCTGGTCGCCAAGACCCGTGTGCTGGCGCCATTGTCGGGCCTCATTGCCGAACGATTTGTTTCTATCGGCGACTATGTCTCCCCCGGACAGGCCCTGTTCAAACTGGTCTCAATCGACACCCTGCAGGCACGGATTGCCTTCCCCGAACACCGGGCCGCCAGCCTGTCCCTTGGCAACCGGGTCAGGCTGAAAACCCCGATGGCAGAGGCTAGCATTGCCGTTGGCACAGTGACCAGCATCAATCCCCAGGTCAATCCGCGCAGTCGGGCAATCGATGTCATCGTTGAGTTTGACAACCCGGGCGGCTGGTATCCCGGAGCCAGTGTCGATGCAAGTATGATCATCAAGCAGAGCCAGGATGC